>NZ_ASSJ01000077.1 GCF_000473895.1 Rubidibacter lacunae KORDI 51-2
GACTCAATTGCGGACAGCTCTGCCAACATGCACCTTTGTCAATCTTTATGGATCTACTGAAATTACTGCCGACGCAACGTATCACAGGTTTGCTGCTGGCGATCCACTTTCGAAGCTACGAATACCGCCGATTGGGCGCCCAGTTGCCAACACTCAGATTTACATTCTTGACGGCCGGGGGTGTCCCGTTCCTGTGGGTGTGACAGGGGAGCTTTACATTGGCGGCGTTCAGGTTGCGCGTGGCTATCTGAACCGCTCCGACCTGACAGCAGCAAGGTTTGTCCCCGACCCGTTCAGCACCGATCCCGATGCGCGGCTTTACCGGACGGGGGATCTGGGGCGCTGGCGGGCAGACGGGACGCTCGAGTATCTAGGACGCCGGGACTTCCAGGTGAAGCTCCGGGGGCACCGAATCGAGCCTGGCGAGATCGAGGCGTGCCTGCGCGCCCATGCGGGTGTGGACGATGCGGTTGTGGTCGCTCGCGGTTCGGAGAGTGACGGCGGTACGGCCCTTGCGGCCTATGTGGTTGCGGACATGGATGGTGCTGACAACGGCGGTGTTGGGCTGGATGCGCAGGTGCTCCGGGACCATGTCGTGCGGCATCTGCCGTCGTGGATGGTTCCTTCGGCCTACGTGCTCATGGAGGCGTTTCCGCTGACGGCGAGCGGCAAGCTGGACCGGCAGGCACTTCCGACCCCGGATGGAGAGGCTTATGTCCGGCAGACTTACGAGGCACCTGTAGGGGCGGTGGAGGAGACGCTGGCGCGGATCTGGTCGCAGCTACTGGGGGTTGAAAAGGTCAGTCGCCACGACAACTTCTTCGACCTCGGCGGTCATTCGCTTTTGGCCGTCCAGACGATCTCAAGACTGCGCGAGACGCTCGGGAAAGAGGTTACCGTAAAGGATCTTTTTGCCAATCCCGTGTTGAGGGCGTTTGCCGCCGGACTCGAAGCGGCGGGGCGGTCCACCATGCCGCCGATCGCCCCCGTGGACCGTAGCGCCCGGTTGCCTTTGTCGTTCGCGCAGCAGCGTTTGTGGTTCCTGTCCGAATTAGACGAACGAGCGGGCGAGGCTTATGTGATTTCAGGGGGTGCGCGGCTGCAGGGGCAGTTGGACCGTCCGGCGCTCGAACAGGCCCTGGACCGGATCGTTGCCCGTCACGAGGTGCTGCGCACGCGGTTTGTTTCGGTGGACGGGGTCCCAGAACAGCGGATCTATCCGGCCGATGCGGGCTTTGCGCTTGAGCTGACGGACCTGCGGGAGGCCGGCGACCCCGAGGCGGAGCTTGTCCGTCTTGCCGGGCTGGATAGTCGAACCGGGTTCGATCTTGAGGCTGGCCCTCTTATCCGGGGGCGTCTGGTTCAGCTCGGCGAAGACGATCATGCACTTTTGGTCAGCATGCATCACATTGTCTCCGATGGCTGGTCCTTGGGTATTTTCCTCAAGGAGCTGGGGGCGTTGTACGGGGCGTTTGCCCGTGGCGAGTCCGATCCGCTTCCGCCCCTTGAGGTGCAGTACGCCGATTATGCCAGCTGGCAGCGGACATGGCTGTCCGGCGAGGTGTTGCACGACCAGGCGGACTACTGGCGCGAGACCCTGGCCGACGCGCCGGCGCTGCTCGAGCTGCCTGGCGATCGCGCGCGGCCGCCACAGCAGGACTATCGTGGGGCGGCGCGGACTGTCGTTCTGGATGAAGCGCTGACCCGCAGTCTGAAGGCGCTGAGCGAGCGCCACGGTGTGACCCTGCACATGACGCTCCTGGCCGCCTGGGCCTTGCTGCTGTCACGGCTGAGCGGGAGCGAGGATGTGGTGGTGGGCACGCCGGTGGCGAACCGGCGCCACAGGAGTGTTGAAGACTCGATCGGGTTCTTTGTCAATACGATCGCGCTGCGGGTGGATTTGTCCGGCTCGCCCAGTGTTGGCGAGCTGCTGTTGCGGGTGAAGGCCGGGAGCCTGGCGGCGCAGGATCGTCAAGATATTCCGTTCGAGCAGGTGGTCGATCTGGTCTGTTCGGAGCGCAGCCTGTCGCATGCACCTTTGTTCCAGACCATGTTGATCTGGCAGAACGCACCCGCAGCCTCACCTGGGCTTGCCGGATTGTCGGTAACGGACCTTGAGGGGGGTGAGGACACCAGTGCCAAGTTCGATCTTACCCTGTCGCTGAGGGAGAACAGCGGGGGGATCGAGGGCAGCCTGGTTTACGCCCGATCGTTGTTCGAGGGAGCGACGATCGGGCGCTACCTAGATTACTGGCAGCGGCTTTTGAAGGGAATGGCGGTGGAAACCCGTCCCTGTCACGATCTCGAACTGATGGCTGCGGACGAGCGCCGTCTTGTTGTTGAAGAGTGGAACGCAAGCGCAGTGGCTTATCCGGAAGGAATCTGCCTGCACGAGCTGTTCGAGGCGCAGGTTGCAAAGGACCCGTCAGCCGTGGCGCTGGTCTTTGAAGGCGAGGAGCTGAGCTATGGCGCTCTGAATGAGCGGGCCAACCGTCTTGCGCATCATCTGCGGATTCTGGGGGTGGGTCCAGACGGTCTTGTTGGTATTTGCGTAGAACGTGGCTTTGAGATGGTGGTGGGGCTTCTGGCTGTGCTGAAGGCGGGCGGAGCCTATGTGCCTTTGGACCCTGCTTATCCTGTGGAGCGGCTGCGCTTCATGCTGGAAGACAGCGGCCTGCAGGTGCTGTTGCATGACGGCAGCGTGGCGGCTGACCTAATTGTGAAGCTTTGCCATGCCTGTCCCGGGACCCAGGGAGTCGATCTGGCAGGTACGGAAGGCTGGCGCGAGCAGCCGGCGACGAACCTGGAGCGCGGGGCTCTCACACCCCGGAACCTGGCCTATGCGATCTATACCTCCGGGTCCACGGGACAGCCGAAAGGCGTCATGGTCGAACACGGCAACATCGTGAACCAGGTGCTCTGGTATCAAGAGGCCTTCGCCCAGAACGGGGACGATGTGACGCTGCAGAAGACCCCGCTTGGCTTCGACATCTCCGTGTGGGAGATTTTCGTGCCGCTGATGTGCGGGGCTCGGCTGGTGCTCGCCCGTCCGGAGGGTCACAAGGACCCAGCCTATCTGGCGGACATTATCCGCGAGACTGGGGTTACCATACTCCAATTTGTCCCGTCGATGCTGGAGGCGTTTCTGGCGCATCGTCTGAGTGCCGATGCCTGCAAGAGCATCAGGCATGTAATATGTGCCGGTGAGGCATTGTCCGCTTCGCTGCTACAGGGGGCGGGGCGGCGGTTCCCGTCAGCAGGTCTTCATAATCTGTTTGGCCCGACCGAGACGGCGGTGGTTGTCACATCCTGGACCTGTCCGGCCGGGTTCGAGGGCGGGGGCGTTCCCATCGGGCGTCCTGTTGCCAACACTCAGGTTTACATTCTCGACGGTCGGGGATGTCCCGTTCCTGTGGGTGTGACGGGTGAGCTTTACATTGGCGGCGTTCAAGTTGCGCGCGGCTACCTGAATCGCCCTGACCTGACAGCGGCTCGGTTTATTGCCAACCCGTTCAGCACCGATCCCGATGCCCGGCTTTACCGGACGGGCGATCTGGGGCGCTGGCGGGCAGATGGGACGATCGAGTATCTGGGCCGCCGGGACTTCCAGTTGAAGATCCGGGGCCACCGGATCGAGCTAGGCGAGATCGAGGCGTGCCTGAGCGCCCATGCGGGTGTGGGAGCTGCGGTTGTGGTTGCGCGCGGTTCGGGGAGCGAGGGTGACACGTCCCTTGCGGCCTATGTAGTTGCGGACAAGGATAGTGCTGACAGGGGAAGTGTTGGGGTGAATGCGCAGGCGCTCCGGGACCATGCAGCACGGCATCTGCCGTTGTGGATGGTCCCTTCGGCCTATGTGTTGATGGACGCGTTTCCGCTGACGGCGAGCGGTAAGCTGGACCGACGGGCGCTTCCGAACCCGGACGGAGCGGCCTATGTCCGGCGAATCTATGAAGCCCCTGAAGGGGGAGTGGAGGAAACGCTGGCACGGATCTGGTCGCAGCTGCTCGAGGTCGAACGAGTCGGCCGCCACGACAACTTCTTCGACCTGGGCGGTCACTCGCTCCTGGCCGTGCAGATGATTGCACGATTGCCCGAGGCGCTCGGGAAAGAGGTTCCACTAGCGAAGCTTTTTGCTCGACCAACCGTCATTGCCTTTGCGGACGTTCTTAATAGTCAGCACTGCCTGCTAGATCGGGGAATAACAGCGTTTCGCGCGGAAGGAACCAAACCTCCTCTATTCCTTTTCCAGGAGGGCAGTGGTGAAGTCATCTATGGCTTCGAACTTACCCGTCATATCGATGCAGATATACCTGTCTACGGACTGACTAATCACGGTGATTTGAGCACGCCTCTTTGCACGATCGAGGCCATAGCCGCCCATTTTCTGGACTCGATCAAAATGGTGCAGCCGCAAGGACCTTACTACATCGCAGGATGGTCGTTCGGCGGTTTGCTTGCTTACGAAGTCGCTACCCAGATGATCGGCAATGATGACCAGGTCGCATTCCTCGGCCTCTTCGATATCAATTGCCCGCAGTCGTTAGAACCTGCCAGTTCGGAAGAGGATTATCTGCGGCGAATTATCAAAGACAAACACGTTCTCCTGCATCTTGCGGCAATTGCCGCAAGGCGCGGCATACCGATAGCACTGAATGATATAGAGAGCCCTTTACACCAAGATGAGGTTCGACAATACATCTCCCGCATGTATGCATATGAACAAGCCATGCACCAATATCATATTCAACCAATCCCAATCCCCATGCACCTTTTTGCAGCTATCGAAGGTACCCTGGTTAGCCGTTCGGGTGGTTGGGATACTGTCATCTCAAAAGAGCATATTCACTTCGTTTCGGTCCCTGGAAATCACTGGACGATGATGGACCCTCCTAATATTTCCTGCCTTGGGGCATCTGTTTCCAAGTCTCTGAAGGATTTGGATCAGCGGGTTTACAGACAGGGGCGGAGTTACGATCCGCTGGTGACCATTCAAACTGGCCAGATGGGGCAAATTCCGGTCTTCTGCATCCCCGGGGCAGGCGGCAATGTTGCTGGCTTTGCGCCGCTTGCAAATGCCCTTGATGAGTCCTGTCCCATCTATGGTCTGCAACCACGCGGACTGGACGGCCAGCGTGTGCCACACGCGAGCGTTCGGGCCGCTTCCAGATGCTACCTTGAGGCAATTCGAACGGTCTGCCCTGACGGACCTGTCCATCTACTCGGTCATTCCTTTGGAGGCTGGATTGCTTTCCAGATTGCCCTGGAGCTGCTGGAACTCCGCTGCCCAGCTGAGTCGCTCACCTTGATCGACAGCGAAGCACCGAAGCAACACGGGGATCGAGTAAGCGAGTACACACGCACCGAAATCGTGACGAAATTGATTGGGATCTACGAACAAGCTGGAGAATGTTCGCTTGGGATAGAGCCCGCTGAATTGGCGCAGCTCGATGCAGAGCGGCAAATCGGCCGCTTGCATGAGAGTCTTCTTCAGCACGGTTTGATGCCGGCACGTTCCAAGTCACAAGACCTGCAAGGAGTCGTTCGCTCCTTTGGAACCGCGCTCAGGACGAAATATCAACCGGCAAGGCCGTACCCAGGACGGACCGGTTTGATATTAATGAGCAATCCCAAGCTTCCTGAATCGTCCAATGCCAAATTATTTGCGAACAGCGTTGAGGCATGGCGCTTGTGGGCCCCAGAGCTTTTGTCCTGGCATGGTCCGGGCAACCACATGACAGCGCTCAAGCATCCGCATGTTCGGCACTTGTCCAAGTGGATAATGAGCAACTTTCAAGGCCAAGTGGGTGCATCGGAATAAGGCGCGGGTAGGGGTTCCTCCCTCTGACAGCACGATCGCCTATGCATCGCCTATATTCTGAAATTCAACGCATCCGGAAGTGATGGCAATGCCATCCGTCCCCGACCGCGGCAAAGGCACCGAAGTACCCTTTCCCAACGGTCAACTCCTCGATCGTCCACTCGTGCTCGCCAGGGCAGCGCAATGGATGGTCCAGATCGACAGCGACCCGCGCTAGCCTGGATTATTCACGAAAAGTAAGAAAAGGAAGCCCGAAACCTTGGTAGTATCGGGCTTTCCACGTTTTCTAAGTTCTATTCTGCCATGACTGAGTGCACAAACACTTCCCTTCGATTTCCCCTCTCATACCAATTCCTCAAAGTCCTGACACGGATAGCTGGTCGATGAGCCACCGCCACCCGGTCAGCGAGGCGATGAGGTCCCGTCCCGCCAGCTGCAGTCGCGTCCTGACCTTCTCTCGGAGTTCCTCCAAGGCACCGCAGGTCAGCCACTTCAGTCAACTCTTTAACCATTCCCAGCACCGCTCGATTGGATTCACCTGGGGACTGTAAGCCGGCTGAAACAGCAATATTACGTTCTCCGGCACTTGCAGTGCTCCCGCTCGGTGCGCTCCCGCTCCATCGACCTGCATCACGTGCAGGTCCCGCGGATACGCCGCTGCAAACTGCTCCAGGTACTTCTCGAAACACCGACTGTCGAGATGGCTGAACTCCCAGAAGCAGCTTTCCCCCGTCATCGGCTCCACCGCTCCGTACAACCAGAGCGCCTGGAAGCTCCACTGCACCTCCCCCACCGGCTTCACCCCAGGAGCGATCAGTACCCGCCCGGTCTCGGTGTGCAATCTAAAGCGGCTCTCGTCCTGGTACCAGTAACGCACCCACTCGTAGTCCACCACCGCTTCGACCCGGCTCTTCAGTTTCCGGGCAATACGCTCGGGCAGTTTTTTTGAAACTCATCCACGGCATCGGCGTCTTGCTTGACGTCGACGGGACGCGGCGCCTTCAGCTTCGCCCCGAGGCGGTAGCGCACGGTGTCATGGACGGTGGAATAGGACAGCTTCAGGTCCCAGACGGCTTCGAGCCAGGTCTGGACTTCCACATAACTGGAGAAGCTGCGCTCGTTATGGAGCTCTTGCTGCAATTGGGCGAGGGCATCGCCAGAGATCGCTGGCGGGCGACCGGAGCGCGCTTGGGCTCGGTGAGAGCGCTCAAGCCGCCACCACGGTAGTCCCTGAGCCAGCGCGAGACGGTGACGCGAGTACGTCCGAGGAGGCTGGCAACCTGGGTTGCTTGGGAAGCATGCCCTCACTTGAGCCAGTAGAGAGCCTGCAGCTTTTCCTTGACTCGGGCATTGGAGGTCGAGAGAAGGAGGGAGCGCAGTTCTTCATCGGACTCGGCGATATCGATGTGGAGCTCTCCCGGCATGATGACTCATCTCGCGAACCTGAAACCTACTACTCGTATCACATTTTCCCGCATTTGGTATCAACTTCCTCTCAACGTCCGCTTTCGCGACTTTCAACTCAGAGGCCATTTGAAAAGTCCTCATCCGATGTTAGAAAACTCACACGGTCCACGCTGTTGATACTGAAACGACAGCACCGTGTGAGCTATGCCCAAAAACTACACCAGCAATCTCTCTCCCGACCAGTTCGCGCTCATCGAGCCGTTGCTCCCAGCTGCCAAATCCGGCGGTCGCCCCCGCAGCATCTCATTTAACGCCGTCCTTAACGCTATCCTCTACCTGGTTGTCCAAGGCTGTAAGTGGCAAGACCTCCCGAGCGATTTCCCTCTTACTGGAACCGTCTACACCTACTTCCGTAACTGTCGTCTCGACGGTACTTGGCAGCGCTTGCACGACTACCTGCGCGACCGCACCCGTGCTGCGGACGGTCGCGACCCGACCCCGTCAGAGGTGGTGCTCGACAGCCAGAGTGTGCCCACTGCGCCGATGGTGGCGCGCGCTGTCGGCTACGACAAAGCGAAGCAAACTAAAGGGGGCAAGCGTCATACTGTGGTGGACACCCTCGGATTGCTGATGTGCGTGGCGGTGACAGCGGTGAGCGTGCCGGAGCGCTAGGGTGGCAAGCAAGTGCTGCAGCGGCTGCATCGCTTGGGGGAGCGCGTGGGGCGGATTAGCCTGGTGTGGGTGGATGGGGGCTACAGCGGTCAGCCGTTTCTGCAGTGGGTGATGGATACCTGCCTGTGCATTGTGTTGCTGGTGAAGCGACCGGAAGCGGCGAAGGGATTTGTGTTGCTGCAGAAGCGGTGGGTAGTGGAGCGCACGTTTGGCTGATGGTGTTGGTATCGGCGGTTGAACGTGGACTACGAGTACCTGCCGGAGTCATCAGAGACGATGATTCGGATTGCGATGATCCGACTGATGCTTCAGATGGCTGGCGTAATTTGATACCTCCCTGAACTTTTCAAATGGCCTCTAAGCTCGACTTTAGCCATTTCGCTGAGGCATCCGAGGT
>NZ_ASSJ01000078.1 GCF_000473895.1 Rubidibacter lacunae KORDI 51-2
ACCTGCAGGCGCTGCGGCGTGAGGCTGCCAGCGGCTAATTCCCGTTCCAAGTAATCGGCAACCCGGTCTTCACCGTGGGTCGCTGCTTGATAAAGCGCTTCCACCATCAAGCGGGCCGCCCGGTCGCGCTCGTAGTCAGTTTTGAGCTGATTCCAGAGCTGGCGATAGCGCTCGTTGGGTAACAGCTCCTTTTGCCAGGTGCAGTAGAGCAACGCTCGCGGTTTCCGGCGCAACCCCTCGATGACGTGGCGATAGTCAATGCAGCGTCCCCGACGTTTCCCGTTCCCCTGGACGCGCATCCGGGTGAGGGCGAAGACTTGGGTTTGACCCCAGAAGCCCAGAATGCGGTCGTGGTAGATGTGCAGCTCGACCCGCTGACCGATGAGCCGGGACGGGACGGTGTAAAGGATGCAGCGCACTTCGATGGTGCTGTGGCGGCTGACCCGCGCCGTCAGGATTTCGTAGTCCGGCACCCGGTATTTGGGCAGGGGCTGCAGTGCCGCTCTCTCCACGGCAAACTTGTCCGCGTGTTGGCGGTTCAACCCCTCTGCTGCCGCCGCCACTACTGCCTGATAGGCCTCCACGCTCGGGAAATCGGCACTGCCGCGCAGGTAGCTAGCTTGTTCGATACGGTTTTTCAAATGTACGTGGGGAGACTCTATCGCGCCGTTCTCGTACGTCACGCCCCGATTGTTGCGCGTCGGTTCCATGCGGTAGTGGTCGCACAGGGCGTCGTACAGCTGCGTCAAGGGCTTTTGGCGTTTGCCACCCAGATTGCGATCGGCGGCGCTCAGACTGTCGGTGCGGTGCTGTTTGGGACTCCCTCCCGAGGCATGCAAGGCGTTTTGCAGTCCTTCCGCTAAGGCCACAAAACTCTCTCCCCCCTGGACGACCTGGGCGTACTGCCAGCCGCTGTAAGTCAGGCGGTAGTGATAAATCAGATGCACGCAGGGCTCTCCTTGGATGGTGACACTGACCCGCTTGAGCTTGGTGAAGTCGGAGATACCCATCACGCCCGGTTGATGGCGGAGCTCGAACATCACTTCTGGAGCCGGACCGTAGAGCACTTTCCAGGTTTGGACTCGTC
>NZ_ASSJ01000079.1 GCF_000473895.1 Rubidibacter lacunae KORDI 51-2
GCGAGTATTGATGCGTGAAGCAATTGGCGGAGGTTTAGGTTGTGGCGCGAAGCTATACCAAGCCGAGCCTCACCGCTGCGATCGCGATTAGGTGAGGCTTCCCAGAACGGCGAAAGATTGGGGAGTGCCGTAGCGCCGAACATCGCGTCCAGTTGAGCGCTCGGATACTGTTGTCGCTGTTGACGGCGGTGCAGAACAAGAGATCGGGCAACCCATTGCCGTTGCAGTGCCAAAACCAGCCAGAAAAACTTCTGCTCCGTAAAGTGGGTCGATCGGCGTGGCATCGATCCGACTGCTTCCGCCTTAGAACCAGATCGAGTTTTCATCCCTCTTCAGTTAATTTATGGAGAGCATAAAAAGTCGCTCTGTCCTCCCTCTGTTTTATATTCTGTTCTCCCTCTGTTTATATGATGTCCGAGCCCACTCGAACTAAAATCTCTCATTTAAACTATTCACTTCCGGAAGTAGCCAATGAGGGATAACCCGGCAAAGATTTGCCGGTGAAATAATAGGGTGGTGTAAATATGCTTGCAGAGGCCGGCGACTCCCTTCAGTATGCTGATAATGCCAGCAGTGTATCGCTTTCAGGTTTTCGACCAGTCAGTCAGGGGCATCCTCTTCGAGTGCTCGTCACGGCCAAACTCAAGAGCTACGGTGCAGCGAAGCAGCAGCAGCCCGAAGGAGGAGAGCCCAAACACCACAAGGACTAGAACAACCGAGCGGATAACCTGCACCAAGCAACGCAGTGAGGGAAAGTGGGGTGGATCCTTTGCAATCTCCAGGTCAAGCCAACCTTCTATTTAGCCTTCAAACCTATAGGAGGTCATGTCCACTTATCAGCACGAGCTGAGCTCAGCAGAATACCGGGAGGAAGGTCACGAGCCAACGATGTGAAAGTGGGCGGAATTTGACAGGAACGAACGCAGTTGAGTAGATATCAGACCGAGGCGGCATTCACACCCAAAAATTCAGTCTTCTGAAGCACAACGCTTAGTTGACAATGCTCATTGCAAAAGAGCACCTCGATTAATTCGCCTAAGACCGAAGATCGGACCAACGGCACGGGCATTTCAGACGCCGGTACACCTCAATCCGGCTTTTTCGAGGCACCCAAACCGTTTTGTAGTTCGATTGTTCTTATCTGGTGTAACTGCCCGCTCTCGCGGTTGGCGCTGCGAGCGCACGCGCACCAGGACACCGCACGGGTAGAGACTCCGCACCTTAATAAGATCTTGAAAATAAGAACATAAGTACCGATTTCTTCGGCATGTTAAGACAGCAATTACAGCGATCGCGAACCCATGTGCCGAACTGTATCCAGTACGCATCATTCGTAATGTTTATTTATGGTGCAGATGCGCTGGGCATGCAAGATACGGTTAACATAATGCCTAAACGCACGATCCGCATGCACCTTAAGCCTTTGGCCACTCTAGTTTTGTCCGCAGGTTTATGAGAATATTTCGGCGTTTCGATGTTAGAGGTGCGACGCGGTAGAGAAGAGTTACTAAAAAAGACCTGTGTCGCGAACTTTGTGGTGCGGATATTCGTCAACGCAGACGACAAGTGCCCTGATGCCAATTAGCAGTCGAGAGGGAGACCGAAACGTGAACACTGTTTTTACTAAGCTCAAGGATTTTGTGGGTCTCAATGAGGCCGAAGACTACGATTACGACTATGCCGAATCTGACGGTAACGATTACGCTGCTTATTCCGAGGAAACTGCGCCTGCTATGGATGTAGAAGACCGTTCGAGTCGTCGTCGCTTGCGCGAGCGCGCTACCAGTTCCGAGTCCAGTCGGGCTGCTGCCAGTGTTGCTGCCTCGCGCAGTAATGTCATCGGGATGCCGGGCGTTAATGCCAGCATGTTTGAAGTGATCGTGATCGAGCCGCGCTCGTTTGAAAAGATGCCGCAAGTGATTCAGGCGCTGCGCGAGCGGAAGTCCGTCGTGCTGAACCTGACGATGATGGATCCCGAGGAAGCTCAGCGCGCGGTCGACTTCGTAGCCGGAGCGACTTATGCGATCGACGGTCACCAAGAGCGCGTTGGCGAAAGCATCTTTTTGTTCACGCCGAACTGCGTTCAGGTGACGACTCAGACGGGTGTCGTTCATGAAGTTGCACCACCTCTGCAGCGCGATCCGACGCGCTCGCCTTTAGCCGGTCCGCCCACATCTGCTTGGGCTTCCGAGGCGCACTCCATCGCCCAATAATGTCTGTTGCATGTGAGTTTAGCCTCTTGCACCGATCGAGCTCGGATGGCACGCTACGTAGCGGCAATCGAATCCGGCAATCCTTGCAGGAGGCAACTTCTTTGAAGTTCGAACCGAACGTATAGACCGACTGTATAGAAATCGTGGCGACAATTTTCGGAATCGTTGGCGGCGGGGTAATGGGCGAAGCGCTTTTATCCCGCTTGCTTGCGCTTGGAGTTTACGAACCGGATCGTATTTTAGTCAGCGATCCATCAATAGAGCGGCGCCAGCACTTGCATCAGCTTTATCACGTCTCGACCACGACCGATAATCGCCAGCTTTGGTGTAAATCGGACATCGTATTGATGGCAGTAAAGCCGCAGGTTTTTGCGCGGGTCGTCGCAGAGTTAACTCTGGGTGAATCGAATGCCGATGCTCCGGCTGCAACGCCGCTCGTGCTCTCAATCCTGGCAGGAACGCCGCTGGAGCGACTGGAAGCAGCTTTGCCGGGCTGTCCGGTCGTACGTGCGATGCCCAATACCAACGCCATTGTCGGAGCAAGCATTACCTCGATCGCGCCGGGCAGCCTCGTTCAGTCCGACCACGTGGCGATCGCGCGGACAATTTTTTCGGCCGTCGGTGAGGTTGTAGAAGTACCGGAAGTACTCCTAGATGCCGTCACGGGCGTGTCGGGTTCCGGACCCGCCTACGTTGCAATCGCGATCGAGGCGCTGGCAGATGGTGGCGTGGCAGCGGGATTGCCCCGCGCGATCGCTCAGCAACTGGCCGTGCAAACGGTACTCGGGACTGCAAAGCAGCTCGCAGAAACCGGGCTGCATCCAGGGCAGTTGAAAGACCGGGTATCGAGTCCGGGGGGGACGACGATCGCCGCAGTCGCCGAACTCGAGCGCGCGGGGTTTCGGTCGGCGTTGATTCGAGCCGTGCGTTCGGCATACGAGCGCGCTCGCGCGTTGGGTCGGGACTAACGACCGAGCTGGCGCGATCGCAATGTCTAGGACTGGCACCGATCGCACAAACCGAAGAATTCTAGGTTGTGATAGAAGACTTGGAACTGATGGGAGGCTTGCAGCTGAGCTTCGAGTGCGTGGACCGGGCATTCTGCGATCGTTACGGACTTGCCGCAATTTAGGCAGGTTAAATGGTGCGTGTCATCATGTGCAGCCGTATAGAGCGACTCGCCATTGGTCTGCATGCGCACGTGTACCTCTCCTGAGAGTTTGAGCGCGTCGAGGGCGCGATAAACTGTTGCCAACCCCGTAGCTAATTGTTGCTTGCGCAGCTTCGAGAAGATTTCCTGCGCTGAGAGCGCGCGCGTGCTGGCATGCAGCAATTTGAGCACGCGCTTTTGAGAAGGGGTACGGCGACTTTTCATTGGCAGGCACTGGACAATAGCAGCAAGCGAGTGAGATCGGCAGAAACCTGGACGCGCAGTCGGGGTTGAAGTCGGTGGATTCGCGCGCGCACCCAGATGGGGAGGGGTGCGGACTCGGGCTAGACTAGGGGGCGAAGAACGTGTGTTGGGTTCCCATCCGTCTTTTTGCATAGTAGAGCGAGGCAAACGGCCGTGGCACGACAAGACTACCGAGCGCGCGTTTACGTTACCCTCCGCCCCTCCGTCCTCGACCCAGCTGGCGCGGCTGTAGAGTCGGGTTTGCACGGGCTCGGTTACGATAGCGTTTCCAGCGTCCGGATTGGCAAATATGTCGAGCTACAGCTGCAAGCCAAGGACGATGTTACCGCGCGATCTCAGCTAGACCAAATCTGCGATCGCCTGCTAGCCAATCCAGCAATCGAGAATTACCGCTTCGAGCTCGATGCCATTACGCCGGCTGATGCAGAGGGCGAATCCCCTGCGCTGTCCCCACGGTAACTCGCTCGCCTGTAGCGACCGCTCGACGTTTGCTCCCCCGCCCTCGCAAGCGAGTTCTCCCCTATGACATTCCGCCCGCCCGCACCAATAGCCCCCGCCCGCGCCAGTTGTCGTACTGCTGGCCAGCAGCCGGACTGAGACTGGTTCCCTTGGCAGTCGTTAAATCCTCTTATGCGGCAGAGCACTCCTTCGACTGCCGGGTGCAAGCAGCACAGTCGAGGAGCTTATTTGCACCGATGATGCCTGCGCTACTCTCGACCGCCAAATCGACGAAACCTTTAGTGCCCCGCTCGCCGCTGCGCCAGAGTCCGATGGAGCTAACTTGCTGCCAAGCAACGCGGTTGGCTCTTCGGCCGCATCGACTGCTGGAAGTCCGCCGACGCCCGCACGTGTGGCGTAAGCGACTACAAATTGCGGGCGGCGGATTTGCAAGCCAAGTGGCAGCTGCTGCCTACTGGATCGGAGGCGTTCGCCTGCAACGACTAAACGACCGAGGACACAATCTCTACCTACTTTGCCACCGATTCGCCGACAGCTGTCATCGAACGCCGCGAGCGTGCCGAGGTGACCTATCTCGATCTGTCTGGTGGCGGTATGAAATACGACGGTCGTAAGGTCTCGATGCACGTCAGTGGCTCCGAGATTCTCATTTCAAAGAATGCCGGCGATCCGATCGCCATCGTCCGACAGACGACCGAACAAGCTAAGTAGAAGGAGGTTGCGTGAAGTTTGGAGTCATTGTCTTCCCCGGTTCGAATTGCGATCGCGATGCGATTTATGTACTTCGCGACCTGCTCGGTCAGCCGACGCGAGCGATTTGGCATCAAGAGATCGATGTCGACGACCTCGACGCGATTGTCATCCCAGGTGGCTTCAGTTACGGCGATTATTTGCGCTGCGGCGCAATCGCGCGTTTTTCCCCGGTCATGAACCGCGTGATCGAGCATGCCGAGCGCGGCAAGTTCGTTCTCGGTATTTGCAACGGCTTCCAAGTGCTAACTGAAGCCGGGTTGCTACCCGGCGCACTCGTACGCAATCGCGATCGGCACTTCATCTGCGATCGCGTATCCATCCGCGTAGAGAGCGATCGTTCGCCCTGGACTCGCGCCTATCGTTCCGGACAGGTCATCGAGCTGCCTATTGCTCACGGTGAAGGCCGTTACTACGCTGACGCCGAGACACTTCAAGCCCTTGAAGATGAAGGGCGCGTCCTGCTGCGTTACTGTACGCCTGTCGGCAAGCTCGATGCGAGCGGCAACCATAACGGCTCTTGCCACAACATTGCCGGCATTACCAATCGTGCCGGGAACGTACTCGGCATGATGCCCCATCCAGAACGTGCTTCGGACCCGATCCTTGGGAACAACCACGGACGCGCGCTATTTACAAGTTTGCTAGCCAACAGTGCGATCGCCTGACATGGAAAAGACGAGTTCAGTGCACGACCGGGATTGTCGCTTGCGATGCAATCTGCAACGGGCCAGCACACATAGTTTCGGCAATGCCGACCGAATCTACCAAATGGCGCGCTTCCCGTCCGGGCGTGTCGTCGCCCAGTTGACTTTAGCTTGTTCGAGCTGCGCGTCACTAATGACCGCATTCGTCAGGTTGGCACCACAGAGATTTGCCCCCTGCAAGTTTGCCTGCATAAAATTTACCGCAGACAGGTTGGCACCTCGCAGGTCGGCATTTTCAAGGTTGGCGTAACTGAGATAAGCACCGTTCAATAATGCATCGCGGAAGTTCGCGTAACGGAGGTCGGCTTTGCCAAAGTCCGCGCGGTTGAGATCGGACTTGCGGAAGTTCGCCCGAGCCAGTTTCGCTTCGTGAAACCGCGCTCCGGGCAACGCGATCGTCTGCAAGTCGATTTGGGTCATATTCTGCTCGGAGAAGTCGCGCCGGCCGCCTTCGTATGCATCGCGTACCTCGCGAGCAGTGAGTTTTTTCACCCGCACCATACCGCCTTCATTCCACGGGATCGGGCTGCCGCCGTATAGTGCCGTTGCAATCCCGGTGCGGTCTTCATCGCTGCGCCGACCGCCACTCCAAGTGCCTATCCCGCTCAGGTCGCGGCGGGCGCGCTGCTCGCGAATTGTCTGAGCGAGTTTAAGCGCTTGCGGCGAAACGTATTGCTTGAGTTTGTCGCCAGGCCGGAGGGCATCATCATCGCCGCTGCCGCTATCGTTAATCGGCTGCTGGACCAGCCCGCGCGATAGCCCGTCCATATAGGACTCGAGTGCGAGTGCCTTTAGGGTTTCGTTCGCCGACTGATAGCGATCGCGTACGGCGATTTCCATCATGTTGCGCAGCACAACTTTAAGGCGATCGCTGATGTTGACGTGTTGCTCCCAGTTGAGCACGCCGGTCGTGGGGTCGTAGTCGAGATCTTTAGGATTGCGGCCGGTCAACAGATAAATACAGGTCACGCCCAAGCTATAGATATCGCTGGCATAGACCGGACGCATCGCCATCTGTTCGGCTGGGGCAAACCCCGGCGTACCAACGGCAAATGACGTTAGAGCAGTTTGGTCGGATGTCATCGCTGCCATCGCGGCATTAACCTGATTTTTAACCGCACCAAAGTCGATCAGCACTAGTTTGCGGTCGAGTTCCCGACGGATGATGTTCGCAGGCTTGATATCGCGATGAATCACCTGTTGCGAATGAACGAACTGCAGCATCGGTAAGATTTCGCTGAGGAATTCCTTGAGGTCCGCCTCTGTAAATGGACCGTTCCTCTTGACTTCCTCCTGCAGGTTGTTGCCACTTACATATTCCTGCACGAGGTAGAATTGCTCCGAATCTTCGAAATAATCGAGCAGGCGCGGGATGTGCGGGTGGCTGCCGAGTCGGCCGAGCGTCTGAGCCTCGCGTTCAAACAGCTCGCGAGCCATAGACATAAAGCTGGGGGACGTTGCCGACGGACGCAGCTGCTTGATCACGCAAGCTGGCTCGCCTGGAAGTGACACATCTGTTGCAATGAACGTCGCACCGAACCCGCCTTGTCCAATCGACCGACCGATGCGATAGCGTCCATTGAGAACGAGTTCAGTTCCACAACTCTGGCATGCATCCACGTCGATGGGATTCTGCGGTTGAGGACAGTCCGGGTTCGGGCAGTAGCTCATGCAATTCACCGACGATACTGTTCCGGCATCAAATCTGCCCGGTACCCGCTTGTCGGCACTGAAACGGGAGGTTGGGATAAGGTCTGCCAACTGAGTCGGCGATCGCGCTGTGGAATAGTTACTTCCGACCCTAGTGGATGCGTTACCTAAGTAACCTGTGGCGTTCCACAATGCATTGAGAAGGTGAACTCCTTCAAAGAATACCTTACTTTCTCCCGACGTTTGCAGTTTGCGATACTGTCTCGGTCAAATGGAATTGACTTAAGCCAAAGTCCCGGGTGCAAAAGGGGTTGAGAACACGGCAACAATACTCCATTAACCTCGGCTCAACAGCAAACCAAGGGTGGGGATTGGCTCACGACCGTGCAGGTACGCGTTCAACGAGTCAGGAGGACATCTACTCAAACGCCTAAATTCCTTTCCTGGAATAGGTCGCGCAGATTTGAGTCTCCACAAGTCAGCACCATTCCCATTTAAGTCCAGTCTGAGCGGGGCCGAGATTGCGGAGACTTTCCCGCGGGTTAGATCCGATTTAAAGCATTCCCCATTTTGCCGGTCGAGTCAGCGGGGGACGAACGGTAGAATGAGAACCGAGCAATATCGGGCATTACAGGGCAGATGCGGATTTCTCTTAACTGGTTGCAAGAGTTCGTCGACGTAAAGCTGTCACCTCAAGAGTTAGGAGAAACTCTAACGCTGGCCGGTTTTGAAGTAGAGGACATTGACGATCGCCGACAGCTTGCAGCAGGTGTTGTTGTCGGGAAGGTCTTGTCGCGCGATCGCCACCCCAATGCCGACAAACTTAGCGTGTGCTCGGTAGATGTGGGCTCAGATGCGCCAGCAACGATCGTCTGCGGTGCCGCCAACGTTCGCGCCGGAGCATTCGTACCCGTAGCCGTGCCGGGCGTGTATCTACCGGCGATCGACCTCAAGCTCAAGCCGACAAAGCTGCGCGGCGTGCGTTCGGAGGGTATGATTTGCTCGCTAACGGAATTGGGGGTGGAGCAGAGCTCGGACGGTATCCACATCTTCGCAAGCGAGGGCGAGTCCGGGAGTGAAACCCTACACCCCGGCAGCGACGTTCGCCCGCTCTTGGGACTCGACGACGTAGTGCTGGACCTTACGACAACGGCGAATCGAGCCGATGCGCTGAGTGTCGTTGGTATTGCACGGGAGGTGGCCGCACTGACAGGTGCGCCGCTGCGACTGCCCTCAGCTCCCAGCGAAGCAATCGATGCAAGCCAAGCTGGCGAGACCCTGAGCATAGTGCTGGCCGATACCGACGCATGCCCGGCTTACATCGGCACGACGATCGCGGGCGTAACAATCGCGCCGTCGCCCCTGTGGATGCAGTGGCGCTTGCAGGCGGCGGGCGTGCGACCGATCAACAACGTTGTCGATGTCACGAACTACGTCTTGATGGAATGGGGGCAACCGTTGCATGCCTTCGATCGCGATCGCCTCCAAGCCGTTGCCGGCGATGCCTCGGTGGCGATCGGGGTACGGCTGGCGCGGGCTGGCGAGTCGCTGGTGACGCTGGACGGACAAGCGCGCGAGCTTCAGCCACAGAATTTGCTGATCGCCGCCAATGACGTACCCGTCGCGCTGGCGGGCATCATGGGCGGCGAAACGACAGAAGTTAATGACGGGACGACGAGTTTGATGTTGGAGGCAGCGTTGTTCGAGCCGGTCGCGATTCGTCGCTCGGCTCGAGTACAGGGGCTGCGGACAGAAGCGTCGTCGCGTTACGAGCGCGGAGTCAACCAGGCCGAGCTGAATCGTGCCTGTCAGCGGGCGATCGGGCTTCTGGTAGAGCTAGCCGGCGGGACGGTAGTGGACCAGGCCGCAGCTGACACGCGTCTGGAGCCGTCTCAGTGGAGCCGGTTAGTGGAATTGCGGTTAAATCGAGTCAATGCCTTATTGGGCCCGGTGCAAACCGACGACGGTAGCGTGGGGCAGATCGAATCCGAGGATGTAGAGCGCATTCTTAAGGCGTTGGGCTGCACGCTACAGAAGTTCGGCGGTACGGCCGAGACAACGGGCATCGTGTGGAAGGTCACGGTGCCGCCCTACCGCTACCGGGACCTAGAGCGCGAAATCGATTTGATCGAAGAAATCGCGCGGCTCTACGGTTACGATCGCTTCCTTAACGAACTCCCCGACCGCACCACCTCCGGTGGATACGCACCCGCACAACGGGCAACACTGCAGGTGCGCGAGGCTCTGCGGGCAGTCGGGCTGACCGAACTCGTACATTATTCACTGGTCAAACCGTGCGGTGAAGAAGTGACGCTCGCAAATCCGCTGTTCGCGGAGTATTCGGCGTTACGCACGGAATTATTGTCGGGATTGATCGATGCCTTTGCAGCTAACTGGGCGCGAGGCAATGGCGCACTCAACGGCTTTGAGATCGGGCGGTGCTTCTGGCAAGAAGCAGACGACTTGCACGAGACCGAGGTGGTAGCTGGAATTCTCGGCGGCGATCGCGCGCCGCTGGGGCGTTGGGCGGCGGGCGGGCGTTCCGAGCCCCTGAGCTGGTTCGAGGCCAAAGGCCTGCTAGAAACTGCGATCGCGCGCTTGGGACTGCACGTGGAATATCGCGCCGTGCCAGATGCGGGGGATCGGCTGCATCCCGGTCGGACAGCGTCGCTATGGCTTGAAGGGGAACAGCTGGGGATTTTCGGGCAGCTGCATCCGCAGCTGCAACGCGATCGCGACCTGCCGGCTGCAACCTATGCCTTCTCGTGGGAATTGTCCTTGCTACAAGCAGCGCTAACGCGGGAAGATCGGTTGCGACCTTGTTTGCAGCCCTACTCGCTGTATCCAGCAGTCGCCCGCGACATCGCGTTTTTCGCGCCGTTGGAACTGCCGGTGAACTGTTTTATACGAGTCATGAGGAAAGCAGGCGGTACGCTGCTCGAAAATGTAGAAGTGTTCGACGAGTATCGCGGCGAGCACGTCCCAGAAGAGAATCGCAGCTTGGCATTTAGTTTGGTCTACCGCGCGCCCGATCGCACGCTGACCGATGAGGACGTAGAACCGCTGCTGCAACAGGTCCGCGATGCCCTAGTGTCTGCGTTTGATGTAACGCTGCGCAGCTAAGATACCGAACAGCCGTAACCCACTCCTGAAAAGGTTCCAGGTGTGCAGCACGATCTCGAAATCGGCTGCTTTGACCAAGAAGTTTGGGTTCAAGAAAACCTTGGGCGTTGCACCATGGAGGGATGAAGCACTCGAACCACCATTGCGAAGGCATCAGAGTTAAATTGCCCAGACTCCCACTCCGAACGTATTCGCAAGAACGGACATCGCCGCTATAAGCAAAACCATCAATGCAAAGACCGCAACCGCTAAGCCAGCGAGTTTAACCACCCGCGGGGCATCTCCCGAGGTCCGTCCGGACTACCTGCAGCGTTATCTCGGTGGCCGGGGCTGCCGCAGCATCGAGTGCTGTAACGGGGTCTTCCATAACCCTGTCATCGACTGGGTTCGTCAGTGCGCTGCAGCCTGGCCGGACCTCCCAACCGACGATACCCCTGCAGCCGAGATTGGAGAACTCGACGAACCTCAATCGGTACTGGACTCCAAGAAATGCTCCAAGAAAACAAGATGGCTCTGGACTGTCGTTAACCACAAGCTACTGCAGTACTATGCCCTCTATCCGCATGATGCTCGGTTGGGGAACGCTATCATACCTCTGGTTTACGTTTGGATAGCTGCGGTCGTTACCACAACAGCACGTGCCATCGGCAAGTAACGCGACAGCAATCCTCTTTTTGCGGTATGTCTTAAGTTTTGCGAGATGATGTCTTGCTATCGGCACTAATGTGTCGGAGCTGAGCGATCGAGTGCTGTTGATATCGATACAAGCAACTACAAGCGGGCAGTCATGCAGGATAGCGAATCGCGGGGAAATCTACTGACGGAGCAAGCCAACCCCAACAGCACTGAACTAGACTGTCTCAGCCCCCTCGCATTTGTTGAATTGTGCAATCGCGAGGACGAAAAAACGATCGCGGCCGTTCGTGCCGTTCGGCAAGAACTGGCAGATGCGATCGCGGCGATCGCATCTGCTTTGGTTAAGGGCGGCCGATTGTTTTACGTAGGTGCAGGTACGAGCGGACGCTTGGGCGTCCTGGATGCAGCCGAATGTCCGCCGACATTCTGCACGCCCCCAGAGCTGGTGCAAGGCATTATCGCTGGTGGTGAAGCCGCACTCGTCCGCAGTTCCGAAGCCCTGGAAGACCGTGCTGAAGATGGTGCGGCAGCAGTGCGCGAGCGCGAGGTCTGCGAGGTCGATGTGGTAGCGGGTATTAGCGCGGGCGGGACAACACCCTACGTACGCGGCGCGCTGCAGGGCGCGCGTCAGCTCGGGGCTACGACAATTTTTATTGCCTGCGTACCGGCAGCTGACGTTCCGGCCGCCGTCGATATCGACATTCGCCTGCTTGTCGGTCCCGAAGTGCTCGCAGGGTCCACGCGCCTGAAAGCCGGCACCGCAACTAAAATGGCGCTGAACATCCTCTCAACCGGCGCGATGGTCCAGCTCGGGAAGACCTACGGCAACCGCATGGTAGACGTGGCGGTAACCAACAGTAAGCTGCGCGATCGCGCCCACCGCATCGTAGGCGACCTCACTGGCTGCGATCGAGCGGCAGCTGCCGATTTACTGGAACGCAGCCAGCTGCGCGTCAAGCTCGCGTTACTGATGCACTGGAGCGGTCTGGATGCCGTCGCAGGCGAGTGCTTGTTGGACGAGCATAACGGCAATCTGCGAATAGCACTTGCGGCTGCGGGCGTTGGCTCAAAATCGGGCAGCTAAATCCCGCGCGGGGCTGCGGTAATCGCCCGCGATATAATTTGCTTAGCGTTGCGGATAGGTTAGCTTGCTTTTGTATCGCAACCGATCCAACAATCGGTTGCTAAATCTTGGCTTGGAACCTGCCTGCAACGGTGCCACATTAAATATCAATCCGACCGAAATCGCCCCACACACTTATGGCTGAAAACACCGAGACACTGTTGGTCGCTGCGATCGCCACCATCGCTGTAGGGATTTCAGCATGGGGCTTCCAGCGCGCGCGACCCTACGGGAAACTGGGTATCTTGGCATGGCTTCAGTCAGTCTTATTAATGGCTCCGTGGCTGCTATTTTTTGGGTTGTTTGCTGCCGGAATTTATTTAAACTTAGTTGCAATTTTATTTCTACTCATCGCCTCTACTGGGGCCTACATCTACCTAGGCCGTCGTCTGCGAGCCGAAGGGCAGGAAGCGATTCTACGCGAACGAGCCGCCCGGCGCTTGCAGGTTATCGAGACCGATGACGCGAGCGTACGTACCGATACCGAACAGACAATACCAACCGATGCCACTGACGATGGCGAATCCGCTACGCCAATTCCCAACGAGGATTTGAAAGCAGTTCAAGGGATATTTGGTATCGACACATTTTTTGCAACGGAAACGATTCCCTATCAGGACGGGGCGATTTTTAAAGGCAACTTGCGCAGCGACCCTGACGTGGCTTACCAACAGCTTGTCGACAAACTGCGCGATCGCTTGGGCGAGAAATATCGTTTGTTCTTGGTGGAAAGTCCGGAAAACCGACCGGTTGCGATCGTGTTGCCCAGCACCAACGATCCGCGATCGTTAACCGTCTGGCAGAAAGGACTGGTCCTCGCATTGGCGATCGCGGCAATTGCGACCAGCTGCGAGGCGTTTGGACTGCTCGTCGGCTTCGACTTCTTCACGACCCCCCACCGCTACGGCGAGATCTTGCCTTTGGTATTGGGGCTGTGGGCAATTCTGGTAGCGCACGAGCTCGGGCATTTCTGGATGGCAAAGCGCCACGGATTGAAACTGAGCTGGCCGTTTTTTATCCCGAGCTTTCAAATCGGAGCTTTCGGTGCGATTACTCGCTTGGAGTCGTTAGTCCCCACGCGCAGCGTGCTGTTCGACGTAGCAATTGCGGGACCGGCAGCAGGTGGGTTGTTGTCTTTATTGATGGTCGTGATGGGGCTGGTCCTCTCGCATCCGGGGAGTGCTTATCAGTTGCCGACGGAATTCTTCAAAAGCTCGGTATTAGTAGGTTCTCTAGCGCGGGTGGTGCTGGGCGAACAGTTGCAGACCTCGATCGTCGACATTCACCCGCTGACGGTTGTGGGCTGGTTGGGTCTGGCGATCGCGTCGCTAAACTTGCTTCCGGCGGGCCAGCTTGATGGCGGGCGCATTGTGCAAGCGATCTACGGCCGTAAGACAGCGCGACGCACCACGGTAGCGACGCTGATCGTGCTGGGGATTGTGGCGGTCTTTAATCCGGGCAATCCAATTCCGCTGTACTGGGGCGTGCTCATTTTGTTCTTGCAGCGCAATTTGGAGCGTCCGAGCCTTAACGAGCTGACGGAACCGGACGATGCTCGGGCGGCATTAGGGCTATTAGCGCTATTTCTGATGCTGGCCGCCCTGATTCCGCTCAGTCCTAGTTTGGCCGGTCGCTTGGGCATCGGCGGATGAGACCGCGTAAGCGTTTCGCGCAGCACTGGCTGCGGAGCGATCGCGCCCTGAACGAGATAGTGGCGGCAGCGGACATACAAACGAGCGATCGCGTATTAGAAATCGGGCCCGGCCGAGGTGCGCTAACGCGACGGTTATTGGCAGCGGGCGCGGCAGTGACCGCAGTGGAAATCGACCGCGACTTGTGTCGTTACTTGTGCCGGACCTTTGGCGATGCGGACACGCTCTTGCTGCTGGAAGGTGATGTATTACGGCTCGATCTAGCCACGTTGTTAACCGGTCGAGATCGCTTTGCCGCACCGAATAAGGTCGTCGCCAACATTCCGTACAACATCACCGGACCGATTCTCGAAACCTTGCTGGGCACGATTGCAGCGCCAACAGACGCATACGAGCGCATCGTGCTTTTGGTCCAAAAGGAAATCGGCGATCGCCTCTGTGCTCGGCCGGGATCCAAAACTTACGGCGCGCTATCGGTGCGCGTGCAGTACTTGGCTGACTGCGAGATCGTCGCCCCCGTTCCCGCACGCGCATTCTCTCCCCCACCCAAGGTCGATTCGGCGATCGTGCGACTGATGCCGCGCCCATTTGCAATCGCGGCAGTCAACCCAAAGCAGCTGGCAACGCTAGTTGCGCTAGGCTTTGCGAGCCGGCGCAAAATGTTACGAAATAATTTGAAAGCTTGCATCGGCAGCGATCGCCTGATGCAATTGCTGAAAGAATTAGCAATTCACCCGCAAGCGCGCGCCGAAGCCGTAAGCGTTCGCCAGTGGGTCGAGCTAAGCAACGCGTTAGATCGGGAGCAGGAGTTACATCGCGCATCGGCCGGCACCTCATCGCTCGATCGGCGACCGTGATGGTCTTCAGTATCCGCTCGCCCAGTTATCTGATGGCGCATAAATACATATTTGGGTTCGATCGAAATGCACGCGTTTTCGCTTCTCGCTCCAGCCAAAATCAATCTTTATTTGGAAATAATTGGCGATCGTGCGGACGGCTTCCACGAATTGGTAATGGTGTTACAGGCAATTTCCCTATGCGATCGCGTGGACGTACGAGCTGGCAGTACCGAGCGCATTCACGTGAGTTGCGATACGCCGGGCATGCCACCCGAAACTGAGAACCTTGCCTACAAGGCCGCGCAATTGATGTGCGAGCAGTTCCCCGCAGCCCACGCACAATTTGGGGGGGTCGAGATCGCAATTGCCAAAGAGATTCCCGTTGCGGCCGGACTGGCCGGCGGGTCGGCCAACGCGGCAGCGACGCTTGTGGGCATCGACCATCTCTGGCAGCTCGGGCTGACCGTACCAGAACTGCAGGAGCTGGCAGCGCAGCTCGGTTCGGACGTACCGTTTTGTATCGCCGGGGGGACGGCTTTAGCTACGGGGCGCGGGGAATGTCTGAGCGCGATCGGCAGTCCGGACCCGCTCTCGGTGGTGCTCGCCAAGTCGCGCGTGCTAAGCGTGTCTACGGCATGGGCGTACAAAACCCACCGGCAGCAATTCAGCAGCACCTATGTCACGCGACCGGAAGATATCGAAACACGCGCGACCCAAGTGCATTCGGGACCGCTGGTCCGGGCAATCGCCCATCGAGACAACAAGCAGATCGGGAACCTCCTGCGTAACGATCTCGAACGGGTGGTGTTGCCGGAACATACTTTGGTAGCGCAGCTACGATCGGCATTTTTAGAACAGCGCGTATTGGGAGCAATGATGTCCGGCAGCGGTCCGACCGTGTTTGCACTATGCGAGTCGCCCGATCGCGCTGAAGAAGTGATGCAAGCCGTGCGTGCGCGTATCGACAATCCAACGGTCGACTTCTGGATTGCCCAACTGAGCGGTGCCGGGGTCCAAATTCTCGATTAGCGATCGTTGTGAGGATTGTTCTCGTAGAATCCGGCTCTTATTCGAGTACTTGAACTGAATACGTAACTAGCAATGAACCCTATTCTTCGTAGCATTTCACGCACTCTACCTCTAGTTGTGAAACGCCCCTTCAGAACCTGGGTCGGACATCTAGAAGCTCCAGTTACTAAGGACGAGCTAACGCGATCGCGCGAACAGGCATCGATTCCTTCCTTCGGCTTCTTTTTCTTGCTAGCAGCTGCCGCAACCATCGCTACATTGGGACTCATTGCCGACAGTACGGCAGTGATTATCGGCGCCATGATCGTTGCGCCTCTGATGAATCCAATCCTGAGCATGGCTTATAGCATCACTACAGGCAACTGGACCCTCTACCGGCGATCCATCCTGACACTACTGTTAGGGATCGGTATAACGATACTGCTGTCTTTCGGATTGAGCCGCCTCATGGGCGTTTCGGTCGTCGGTAGCGAAGTTCTGGCTCGTACGGAACCGACCTTACTCGATCTGGGTATTGCCATTGCCGCCGGGGCTGCCGGTGGCTTCGCTCTGACTCGAGCGAGCATTGCCAATTCCATTGCAGGTGTTGCGATCGCAGTCGCTCTGGTCCCACCTCTTTGCGTTGTCGGCATTGGCTTGGAACTGGGAAGTTCTGCTGTCTCTCCTCTAAGACTTTCCCTCGGTGCCAATAGTCTCGCAACTGGAGCGTTGCTCCTATTTCTTGCCAACTTAGCTGGGATAATCTTTACAGCTTGTTTGGTATTTCTGCTTCAGTCTTATGGAAGCATTCAAGCTGTACTTAAAGGCGGATTGAACTGGGTTTTGCTTGTTGTTCTCCTCTGCTGGCCTCTTTGGAACTCACTGCGGGAGTTTATAGCAACCTATGAAATCGAGCAAGCGATGGTATTACTTCAGAAAGATACAAAGGGCAGACCTCAAGAATGGTTACTAGGTCAACTAGGGGTAGAACTGCATGGCAATAGGTTAAATATCGAGATGGGACTTTTCGCCGAGAAGGGGCTCATAAGTGAAGGTCAGATTGAAGCACTTCATGACTACTTAGTTGACAATATAGTCAGAACCAAAGGGGTAAAACAAATCAAACTCAAAGCATTTGTTTCCCCGATTGAAGTATTTACTGTAGAGCACACTCTGACACCCTAGAATCAATCTAAGTTGACGGGGATTGGAACCCGCTCGTAAATGTAAAACAGTCAGATGATTCGGCAGCTCGCAAAAAGAGCCAGAAAGAGACTCATCTAAACCTATGTCGAAGTCAATCTTGAAAATCTCCATGCCAGACATGAGGGAATGCGTTGTGGGATACCAGCTTGCTGCGAACACCACGATCGCACATCACCGCAGCCGGATGCTTTAGCCTCCGATAGAGAAACCGCTTCATTCGGTAACGAGCCTCTATAGTGCCAGCAGGAGGTATTTTCGCGCAAAAAACAATCGAGTTCCTTTCCGCGCGATCGCCCCTGCCCCCCATAACAACACTCCCGGCTGCAGCAGACCCGGCAGACAGCAAGGATTGGTTGGGTTGCCCCAACTTTCGTCTAACCATACAAACCATTACTGCGTTCGTGAATACGAGCTCTAGAACCGCGCATCACATGGCGAAGCGATCGCGCCGGATATTCCTATTGGGAAGCCTGCAATCCGGCAATACGGCAGATAACTACGCCTGGCTCCGAACGCGAGATGAAGGCATGGTTTGAGGAACGCCATCACCAGTAGTCGACCGGCAAACTCCAAGCGCGCATCCACGTTTAGCTCTAGCAAATTAGACCAGGACACTTTGCTGAGAACGCGCCCAATTACATACCACAACCTCAAAAAATTCTTGCCAACATTTTCGCATCCGATCTAGTGCCAATACCTCGAGCCCAGCAAGGAAAAATTGTTTTGTGTAGAAATGTTGAAGTTTTCAAAGGTTTGTGTTTTCGATTCTACGGTCGGGCGAGCGCGTTGTAATAGCATCGTATTCGCTTGGAAAGCTTTACCAAACCCGGACTATTCGTAATGCTTGGCTATTTTGATTGGGGCAGTGAAAGACCGGTGGGGACTGCTACACTCGGATGCATCGATGCATTTGTGTGAAAGGTAGGTCAGCGTGGTAGCTGAGGCGACCCAACCGAATATCATCTCGCTTGTAGAGGACGAAACCGACCGATTCGAGGGCTGGGGACTGGCAATCGAAAATGCCGACCTCGAAACGATGACCTACTTTGAGAAAGGTCAAGCCTACGCCCGCCGTTTGGGCGCGCATTATCGCTCGGATGGTTTGACAGAAGTCGGTTTCTGGACGCCAGAGCTAACCGGCGAAGTTCTGCGCCCGCGGGCGATTTATCTCGAAGTTTTTACGCCTTTGGAGACTGTCAATTTGCGATTTGAGGCGCAAACCATTCGCGTGCGTCGCGATCGCCTTTCATTGCGCCAGCGAGGAGAATTCTTCTTCGGCGTCGTCTCCGGCTTGCAAGCCGGTACGCGCGATCGCCTTGGTTCGTTGTACTGGTTGCGCTATGTAGACCCCCAAGAGCAGCTGCAAATCGTCCGCGACCCAGTTGCCTATTCGCTACCGTTCGGTATTTTCGGTCCCGCCGAGGTTTACGACGTAGAGCGCCTGCAGAGCCAGCGCGCCGATCTCGAATACTTCCGACGTACGGGCGTCGCCGTCAGTAAGAGTGCGGCAAATGGCGAGGCTGCCGAACCCCAGACCGAGAAGGGCAATCCTGTCGCTGCTGCCGGAGCAAGCGCGGCGAGCATTCCCCGCGTTCCCGCCCCGCGCAACATTTTGCAAATTCACATCGGGACCTCTGCTGAAGATCGCTCCTTTGAAGGACTGACCCAGCTTTACCGGCAAATTGCCGAGAAGATCGCCGCCGATCGCCCGTTGACTCCCTTCGAAGAGAATTTCGTCGGCTACGATGCGATCCAATTCCTGCCAGTAGAACCGACGATCGAATATCGCGACGACTACAGCCCGATCAGCGAATTCTTCGATTACGCCGACCCCGATACCGAGCTTCCCAGTAACTCGGCCCTGCCGCTCTCCGACGAAGTCCAACTGTCCATTAAAGACCCAGCTACCTGCGATTGGGGCTATGACGTGCCGATTCTCGGCTCCAGTGCCTTCAGCCCCGACCTGCTAGCCGGTCTGCGTCCCGACGAAGCGATTGACTTGATTGCAGAGCTGCACAATTTTCCGGAGGGGCCGATTCAGGTTATCTACGACCTGGTGTACGGCCATGCCGACAACCAAGCCGAACTCCTCATCAACCGCCAGTTTCTCAAAGGGCCGAATATGTACGGTCAGGACCTCAACCACCAGTTGCCGACCGTGCGGGCGATCTTCCTGGAGATGCAACGGCGCAAACTTAACTCCGGTGCAGACGGCATTCGCGTAGATGGCGGTCAGGATTTTCGTTTCTTCAACCCGCTGAGCGGCCGCGTGGAACAAGACGACGCTTACCTGCTGGCTATGAGCGATGTGGTCCAGGAAATTGGCGGTTACCAGCGCTTAATGTTCACGATATTTGAGGACGGTCGCCCTTGGCCGACGGAGGGTTGGGAAGAAACCTCAACTTATCGCGATCTCATCGAACTGCGTCCAGATGCTTACCAATGGGGACCGCTGATCTTCGCTCACAACACCCCCGCACTCCAAGGCTTCTGGGAGCGTAAATGGCGGCGCGTGTGCGAGGTGATGTCAATGGGCGATCGCTGGATCACGGGTTGTGCCAACCACGATACGGTCCGGCGCGGCAATCAAATCGATCCGCACGCGCAAATCGATTGGAATTTGGGGAATACGCTTCAAGAGGTCTTGCAAAACGCCTATGACAATCCTGCCACTACCTTGTGGGTCTACGGCTTCAGCCCCGGCCTGCCGATGGATTTCATTAATGCGCTAGTTCGCGCCCCCTGGATGTTTTTCCGCAACACGGACGAGCGGTATGGCGTAAAAGTCGTTTCTGAAGAAGTCGGTTTTCTCGACTGGCAAGTCACGCCCGAAATCTACGCGCGATCGCACTCGTTTCCGCGCCTCAAATCCCTGGGATTCGAAACTCTCGAACAAGTGCGCGAATTCGGTAAAGCGTTGCAGATCGCGATGTTGGAGCGCGACTACGACTTAAATGCCGTCGTCGAAGCCTGTCATTCGTGCCTGGGCGAAGCAACCGATCGCTGCGAGTTTCCCTTGCTGCAACGCTTAAACCGACCGGGCATGGTGAGCTTCCTGAACGGACTGGACATTCCCAAACTCAAGCATTTCGCGCTGATGTTCATGGAAGATTGCTTCGAGCTGTGCAATATCTGGCATTATCGCGACAACCTCGAAGCCCGCCAAACTGCCTTCAACTTGGGCTTGCGCCACTTCCGCCGCGCTCGTCCGTGGTTGAGCGACAACCTAACCGGCCGCGATCGTTTCAACAAAATAAGTGAAGATGGGCGGATGGTGTTTTACGGCATCCGCGCCCGTCCCGACGAACAGCAAGTCGCAATGGTGGCCCACATGGGCGGCGCGCCGCTCACGGTGACGCTTGGCGACTGGTTGCAACTCGATATCGGTGAGTGGGAACTGGCGATCGCGACACCGGGACTGGAGGTGAACAACCTCGCGCACTTCGAACTCGGGCATTCCCAGGGCGTGCTCCTAGTCCGCTCGGCTTAATGCGTTCGGAACAAGCGATCGCGCAACTGTCCGTGCCAGCATGGAGTCGTATCGATGTTCGGTGTCCTGCCAATCACTGTCATCGGTTCGAGTTTCAAGCGTTCGAGCCGCGTCGCGCGCAGCAGCACTCATGACAACGACAGTACCGGCAACCGAGCCAACCAACACGGCAGCAGCAGTGCTGACGGTGGATCGCGCTAACCTCGTCGAGGTTTTCTCAGCTATTCAAGGGGAAGGATCGAACGTCGGAACGCGACAAATCTTCATTCGCTTCGCCCGGTGCGACCTGCGCTGCCACTTTTGCGACAGCGCTCGCACGTGGGGCACACCTGCCACCTGCCGTATTGAAGCCACACCCGGCGCGCGCGATTTCGAAACCCACGCCAATCCGGTAACGCGATCGCAGCTCTTGGCATGGGTGGTGCGGCAGCACGTCCCCGGTTTGCACGACAGTATTAGCCTGACAGGCGGCGAACCGCTGCTTCATGCCTCGTTCTTGCAAACATTTCTGCCCGAGGTCCGCAGGCTGGGCTTGCCGATCTATCTCGAAACGGGCGGCCACCACCCCCAGCAACTCTCGGCAGTGTTGCCGTTTCTCGATGCGGTTGGTGCCGACCTCAAGCTGCCGAGCGTCAGCGGCGAGCAGCGCTGGCAAGCCCACGCTGATTTCCTCAAGCGATGTTGCGATGCTGGCGTTGAGGTGTTTGCCAAGCTAATCGTCAGCGATCGCACCGACCGGGCCGACCTAGAGCGCGCGGCCGCGATTGTAGCCGGCACGTCGCCGGAGATTCCAGTATTCTTGCAGCCGGTAACGCCACTCGCGGAACCTCTTGCTGTTGGGGCAATCTCACCACCAACTCCCGCCCAAGTGCTGGCATGGCAAGCCCTGCTCAAACAGCAGCTCGCCTGCGTCCGCGTCGTGCCCCAAACCCACAAGGCAATCGGTCAGCTGTAAGTACTCGGTTCCGGGAGGCGACGGGCGCGCGCCAACCCCTTGCTGTGAAAGCAGATCGACCACACGGGCCTACAAGCACGCGCTCGATCGCATACCTCCATTCACAGGAAGGCGGCGGAAATATAATTGAGGCTGCCTCGCCCGGTCAACTCGACGTTACATACCATGCCGGAAACGACACCGAACGCCACGATTTTCCGCCTCTCGCCGATCGTGCGCATCACGTTGCTATGTTTGTATGTAGGGTTAACCGTGCCGTTACCGTTCTTAGCAACGGCAACCGACGCCCCCATCCCGGCATCAGGATTGTGGATCGCGATCGCGATCGGGCTTGTGGCGCTGTACGGCGCGCTGTGCGAGCGCGTCGTCGTCGATGCGGAGTGCATTAAAGTTACTTATCCACGCTGGATCCCCCCATTTTTCCGATCGGGCTGGTCGCTAGCATGGTCGGATATCGCCGACCTCAAAATGCGAACTACCGGTCAAGGCGGCTTGGTGTATTACTTTGTAACGCGCAACGGCGATCGGGCTTACTTACTCCCTATGCGCGTGGGTGGGTTTACACGGCTCGTCGAAAATGTTAGCGCTCGTACGGGTCTCGACATGCGTGATGTGCGACCCCTAGCTCAACCGTGGATGTACTTAGTTCTGTTCGCGTTCGCGCTTCTACTTTTTCTGATTGATGTTTGGACAATTTGGACGGCGATCGCTCTCGGTCGCGCGTGAGGATCTTGGTCGCCCCAAGCAATTTCTCGTACCCCATAAACAAGCAATTTCTCGTACCCCATAAAAGGGACTTGCTCCGATCGCGATCGCTCGGCCGGCAGCGATCGAATCATACCAAATTGAAAAAAGGGAGTAACGAATGCCAGTGGTAGGAACAGCGACCCGAGGAAACTCAACGCTCGGGGAATATGACTTCATTCTCGGCGCTCTATCTGTCGTGCATATTCTTTGATTTGGTATGAGATGCGAATGCTGGTTGATGATACAGCGACCATCTGAGAGTTTCGGTAGTCCTGCACAGTGAGGGGAACGCAGGTGCAGAACCCTTACTTATCCATGCTCCCAACCCAGCACGTTCGTCATACTTCAGGACTGCCAGAATTTCTTCCGTTAAGACTGTGCATCATCTAGGCAAAGGAAGTTCCCAGTCTTCCAAGGTTATCGACAAACAAAATCAGAGCGGACCCAAGCAACCCACTGTTTTGTTCCAACTTCCAGCCAAGTGCTTCCGTCCACACCGCGACTAAATGAATAGACAAGAACTAGCTCTCGGTCAGAGACTGTGTAATTGCGCTGTTCAAAGCGAGCAAAAACTCTCTCTCCTCCAGAGCCGACCTGAACTAATCCTTTAGGATGATTTGTTCCTGGTCCTGTACGTAGGTTTACGCTAGACCCTCTTAGTTCTTGTACAAATCCAACTTGAATAATTGCTTGCGTTCGCTGGCAAAAAAGAAAAATAATGAAGAGGATTGAGTTAATACTGACTAAATCCTCTTCCGCATTGGAGACAGCATCCTTGCTAAGGAAACAGGCAAAGTGACGATAAAGGATTGCGCAGCTTACTGGTGGGGATTGTTTAGGGGCTATATTCCCCCAGCCATCCCCGAATCGCTGCAATCTTCTGAGACAATGATATGTCATCCCCCGAGCTGAGGTGCCGGCGATGAGATATCCGGGTAACAAGTTTGGCTTGAGCGTGACGAAGCCGGTATCGGTGTGGAACCAGGAGGTGAAGGCCGACTTTAGGAATCTGTTCAAAGCTCTCGGCAAAGCCGGGGTAGATGCGGTTTCTGGCAAATGGCTCGGGGTGGGCAAAGATGCAGTCGATGCACTGTCCGCACTGGGCTTGAAAGTAAATGAGCCGGGACAGTTGGCTTGGAGCCTGATTTACAACTCCCTGCAGCAGGCCACCGTAGAGCTGGCGATCGATTCTGAGGGGCTGCTGCCCGATGCCCCGGAGGACTTAGAAACCTTTTGCGATCGCTTGGATTTGTCAGTGTTGGAGGCAACCGAGGTCGCGATCGGCGAGGACTTTTTCGCTCGTCCCGAGAACTTGTCGCTGCTGGAGCCCTGGCAGCAGGTGTTGCAGCGGTGGTTTATGGGATTTGGGGCGGACGAAAGGGAGGCAAAGACCATTGCCCAACGCCTGCCCAGCTATTTCCCGCTGGCAGTCGCGCGTGAATGGCGGGAAAACCAGACGACCTATGCCCCAATCCTGCAGGCTCTGGAGTCACCATTTAGCCAGGCAGCGGAGCGGGAGCTGGGATGGCGGCAATATCAAGCGTGGCTGAAGAAACAAGTGGCAGAGCCGCTGCTGGGAGAGCCCTTTGGTCTGGAAGATGTCTATGTCGATCCCTGTGCTTATTTCCGGCGCAAGTGCGAAGAGGATGGGGAGAGAAGTCGGTATGAGGAATGCGATCGCTACGAGCGCGTAGTGGTGAAGTTGGGGGCGGCGCTACGGGAATGGCTGCATCGAGCCGATCGGAATGACGCGATCCGGGTGGTGAGTGGTGGTCCGGGGTCGGGGAAGTCCTCTTTTGCCAAGATGTTTGCGGCGCGTCACGATTTTGACTTCCCCGTGTTGTTTGTGCCCCTCCATCAATTCGATTTGAAAGGGGACCTGGTGCAGTCTGTGGGGCAATTCGTGCGATACGAGGAGCTATCAGAAAACCCCCTCGATCCAGATAATCGCGACCTGCGGCTTTTGATTATTTTTGATGGTCTGGACGAGCTGTCCAAGCAGGGCAAATTATCTGAAGGCGATGCTAAGGAATTTGTGCGCGAGGTAAACCAAAAAGTCAGCCAGATCAACCAACGCACGACTCACTTACAGGTGGTGATCACAGGGCGAGATGTGGCAGTACAAGGGGCTTTTCGCAATCTGGAGCGAGTTTTCCATGTGCTGCCTTATTTCGAGCCTGAAGCTAAACGATATGAAGAGAGCAACGAGTACTACATCGATGAAGGCGATTGTTTGGCGGTCGATCTCCGGGATGTTTGGTGGCGCAAGTATGGTGAGGTGACCCAGAAGGCATATACAGGGATGCCTGAGGATCTAGATCGGGAGAAACTCACCGAGATTACAGGACAGCCGCTGCTGAATTACTTGGTAGCTTTTACCTATGTAAAGGGCAAGCTCAACCTTTCTGATACAACCAACCTTAACTCCATCTATGCCGATTTGCTTCATGAGGTTTACGAGCGTAGCTATGAGGGCAAAGGGAAGCGGCACAAAGCGATCGGCGATCTGTCCGAGGAAAATTTTCGCCGCATCCTTGAAGAAGTGTCGTTAGCTGCCTGGCACGGTGATGGGCGAACGACCACGGTTGGGGAGATTCGGCAGCATTGTCAGCGAAGCCGTTTGCAGCGTTTGCTCGAGCAATTTGAGGAAGGTGCTAAAGCTGGGGTGACGCGGCTCTTCCTGGCGTTTTATTTTCGCCAAAGTGGCAGCCGGGAAAACGAGCCGACGTTTGAGTTCACGCACAAAAGCTTTGGGGAATATCTGACGGCGGCGCGTATCGTGCGAGCCATGGCCCGCATCCAAGCCAAGCTCGACCAACGTGAAAAAGATTTCGAGGAGGGCTGGGACGAACGAGACGCATTGCTCCATTGGGCAGAAATCTGCGGACCAACCAGGATGGACCCCTATCTGTTGGAGTTTGTCTGGAATGAAGTGTCACTTCGGTCCAAGGAAGACGTGGCGAAATGGCAAAAGACCTTTGCTCGACTCATTGAGGAGATGCTGAAGCATGGGATGCCAATGGAGAAGATCGTGCCGCCCCTGGTTTTCCATAAAGCCAATCGGTGGGCGATTCATGCGGAGGAGTGTTTGTTGGTGGCCTTGAATGCCTGTGCACGCGTTACACGAGAGGTTTCGACGGTTCAATGGACCGAACCAACAACATTTGGTAGTTGGCTTTTGCGGCTCCAAGGTCAGAGGGATTACGAAGACAAGAGTGTTGCTTCAAAATGCCTTTCTTACCTCAATCTCTCGCAAGCAGAACTTTATGCGGCAAATCTGGATGAGGCGCATCTGGCTGGGGCGCATCTGGAAGGGGCGAATCTGTTTCGGGCGCATCTGGATCTGGCGAATCTGGCTGGGGCGAATCTGGAAGGGGTGGAACTGAAAGGGGCGGATCTGTCTGGGGCGGATTTGGAAGGGGCGCATCTGGCTGGGGCGGATCTGGCTAGAGCGCGTCTGGCTGGGGCGCATCTGGCTGGGGCGCATCTGGAATGGGCGATTCTGGCAGAGGCGGATCTGAAAGGGGCGGATCTGGCTGGGGCGCATCTGGATGGGGCGGATCTGGAAGGGGCGCATCTGGAAGGGGCGCATCTGGATGGGGCAGAACTGGATGGGGCGGAACTGGAAGGGGCGCATCTGGCTGGGGCAATAGGTCTTTTTGACAATCTCTCTTGTCCTGAAAAGTATCGCCTCAGAAAACCAATATCGGATGGGGGGTAATCCTGAAGTGTGTTGCTCATGCTGAGCTAGAGCACCGGTACAGAAGTCAAAGATCCTGCATTTTTTGCCCCCCCTGCCCCCCAGTTTTAGGGAGTTCTGAGTCCGGAAGTCCTCCAGAATTGGGGGATTTAGGGTGCTGAATAAGCTATGGGGCGACTAGCGTACCGGTGCTCTAGTCAGAGCAAGGGTTTGAGGCTTCGTCAAAATCTTCATGAATAATCCAGGCTAGCCGCAATTCTGACTTCTGTAACGGTGCTCTAGGGCATGACCAAGTGCGAGTTCTGCACCTACACCCCCCAGCACTGAGCAGATCTGCCTACTGGCTTATCTTTGTTCGATGACTACTCAAGGGCCAACAACGGCTATAGCACTAGAGAGATCCGTCGCAGTGCTTCGCCCATAGCCGAAGGCTTGGGGGGGTGGTGAAGCGGCGGGCGACCGAAGGGAGCAATCACTCAATCTCCGCCTGCTGCTCAATGTAGTGCTTGATGACTGCCAAAGGTGCGCCGCCACATGAAAGCAGGCAGTAGGTTCGGCTCCAGAAAACAGGCTTGCCAAGGTAAATCTGATTGAGGTGCTCAGCAAATTCCTTCCTGATGAGCCGACTTGAAACGGTTTTCAGGTTGTTGACTAGCTTAGACGGCTGCACTTTGGGATTTACCGACATCAGGATGTGAAGGTGGTCGGCCTCTCCGTTGAACTCCACCAGCTCGCACTCCCACTTGTTCAACGTCTCTTCAAAGATTTGCCCGAGCCGCTCCAACATCGGCTTGGTGATACATTTGCGACGGTACTTGGTCGCGACGACTAAGTGAAAATGAATCAGGTAACTGCAGTGTCTAAGTTTGTTTAACTGCTGTGGCATTGCTGATGACTAAAGGTTAAAATGTCCCTATGATAACCCTGACGTATGAGTACAAACTGAAACCGACTAAGCAGCAAGCCGAACAAATCGTCCACGATTTAGAGGTGTGCCGCAAGGTCTGGAACTATGCGCTGAGAGATCGCAAAGATTGGATTGCTTCGCGGAAGTGTTCGATCGACGCCTGCTCTCTGCGTAGCGAGTACATCATTCCGGCAAATGAGCCTTACCCTAGCTTCAAAGTTCAATGCCAGCGTCTAACCCAGGCCAAGAAGGCAAATCTAGATCTAGCTTCGGTCAACGCCCAGGCTTTGCAGCAAGTCCTGAGACGCCTCGACCAAGCATTTGAGCGTCGGCAAAAGCTGAGTGCTGGTTTCCCACGGTTCAAGAAAGCGGGTCGGATGCGGTCATACGTCTTTCCTCAACTGGGTAAGGTGCCGTTGGCACAGGGACGAGTTAAGTTACCTAGTCTTGGCTGGGTGGCGATTCGTCAGTCTCGCCCTTATCCAGAGGGCTTTGTTGTCAAGCAAGCCAGGGTTATCAAACGGGCATCGGGCTATTACCTGATGTTGTCGTTTCAGGCTGACATTGCCATTCCAGGGCCGCCGTCGGTGGGTCATGTTGTCGGGGTGGATGTCGGGCTGGAATATTTTCTTTCCACCTCAGACGGTCTTCAGGTTGTACGACCTAAGTTTTTTGTGGAACTGCAACGCCAGCTGAAATTGCTGCAACGTAGGTTAAAGCGGAAACAAATGGGGTCGGCCAATTGGAAAAAGGCTCAAGCTAAGGTGGCGAGATTGTACGAACGCATCGCCAATACCCGCAAAGACTTTCACTTCAAGCAAGCCCACAAGCTTTGTGATGTCGCTGACGCGATCGTGGTTGAAGACTTGAACCTGATTGGCCTGAGTCGCGGGGTATTAGGCAAGCATATGCTAGATGCTGGTCACGGGCAATTCCTTAATTCGGTGCTTCCCTGGGTTGCATTTAAGCGTGGCAAGGCAGTCGTCAAGGAGGATGCACGGGGAAGCAGTCAGGAATGTCCTGCTTGCGGTGCTGTGGTCAAGAAAAACCTTTCTGACCGCTGGCACCAGTGCTCCTGTGGATGTTCGATGCCCCGTGATGTGGCAAGCGGTATCGTACTGCGGAATAGGTTCTTAGGCCGTGGGGCGCACGGTCTTGAAAATGCCCCTGGAGACGATCTGACGGGGGTGCCTTTTGGGGCATCTAGTCAAGTGTCTGTGAACGGGGAATCTCCAGCTATACGCAAAGCGTTAGCTGGATGAGCGTCAATCCGACATCAGGCGACGCGCTTCGTCGGCTACGGGTTCGGCAGCATCATCGGTCATCCGGGCCACGAGCGATCGCGCTTCGGGCGTATTCAGTCGTCCTAGGGCCTGCACCGTACGGAAGCGGATTTGCCAATCCGTATCGGTAACGAAGGGCTGCAGGAGCTGAACCGCATGCGGGTCGCCCAACTCACCGAGAGATCCGATCGCGACAGTTTGCTCCAAAGTGTTGCTGGAAGTCAGGGCCGTTTGCAGGAGGTCGAAGGCACGCGGGTCGCCCAGCTCCCCGAGCGCGGCTATAACGCTGACGCGCACGAGCCATTCCGACGTTCGCTCGTACAGCGCTTGCAAGTCGTCAAAGGCCCCCTCGGCTTTCAAGGCACCGATCGTATCGGCCGCTGCCGCTTGCACGTCGGGCTCAGGGTCGGATAGTAGCGATCGCAGCAGCGGCAGCACGGCTGCTGGGTCGTCGGCAGCCAGCGAATCCATTTGGCTGACCGCTGCGTAGCGAATGCGCGGGTTGGGATCTTGCAGGACCGGCAAGATCAGCTCCAGGGCTTGCGATCGCTTTAGCTCTCGCAGTTGGTTAATCCCTTTGATGCGCTGGCCGAAGTCTTCGGAGGTTAGGAGAGCGCGGACGGATTCGGGCGTAATGCTCATAGCAGCAAGAGAACTCGACGGCAATACTCATGGACGAATCATGGGACGAACGCGAAACAATCGCTCTATCTCATTGTTTCAGCCGATCGTGTCGGCAGCAGTTTGCTTCAGCACGTTACGTCCGTCAGGGACGACGGGCGACGTTTTCGAACTTTTATTCGTAATCGAAAATGTCGCGAATCCACTGCGGCGGGCGCGGAATCGGATTGCCCAAGCGATCGAGCATCGCCAGTGCTACCAGATGCACCACGAAAAGGTAAATGAGGCTGTTAACGAACACCGCAACTAGGGCTACAGACTGAATTAGCTCCAAGCTAGGTTGTGCCAAAATGCCCAGCTTCACAAACGCCCACTCCAGAAACCCTGCCACCTGGACCAGTGCGAAGGCCCACAAGTCCTCGCCCAGTAAAAGCGACGCCAGCCAAAACCGGAAGAAAAACCCGATCGCGCCCAGCAGCGCGCCGAGCAAAATTGACAGCATCCAACTCGTTCCCCGCCGCCAGCAGGCACCCAACTGCACGCCCATCACCCCAAACGGCATGACGAATAGCACGCTGCGCGTCGGTCCCATCAACACCGTCAACAACAAACCCGCGATCGCACAAGCCATCCAGCCCGCTCGCGGTCCTCTCCGCAGATACGCGAGGGCGATCGGGATCGGGAACGCGACTCGCAAAAGCGGCCCCGGCGGAAAGTACGTATTGATCAACCAAATGAGACCTGATGCACTGGCTAGAAATGCAGTCTCGACCATTGCCAGCGAGCGACTCGGGGGTCCGCTTCGCAAGGCTTCCGCCTCCAAGCTCTCCCCGCCGTCCCAGCCGGATTCGTCGCCCGCATCGACCCAGTTTTCGTCGTCGTCGGGACTATCCGTTGGCTCGTCGGTCTCGTCACTAGCGTCGCCCGACGCTCGCAGTCGCGACTTGTCGGGTGCGGTTGGATCGTCAAAGGGCATACGCGCTCGTCACTGCAAACAGAACGGGACGATCCAGCCGACCCGGTAACAAACGCATTTATCGAACTCGCATCGAGCGTCGGGCGATCGCGCCGCACCTAGCTTAACCCAGCTGTTCAATTCAGTATCTTCTCGAGAGCGCTGACATCGGGAATGCCGAGAATGTGATGTTCGCGCTGGATCAAACCTTTTTTCTCGAGTTTGGTCAGCACGCGCGTGACCGTTTCTCGCGCCAATCCGCTGAGACTGCTCAACTCGCGGTGTGGCAGGTTGGGAATTTCGATGCCGCCTTCTTCAACGAGCTTGCCCTGACCTTCCGCCAAGAACAGCAGCGTGTCCACCACGCGAGAAACGCTATCGGCTTCGCGCAAGCGCAAGCGGCGGTTGACCTGGCGCAAGCGCTTGGCCATGAGTTGGGCCAAACGCACGCCAGCGGCGGGTTCGGTATTGACAATCTTCAAAAAGTCCTGAGCTGGAATGCTGGAGATTTTGGTCGGCGTTAGGGTGATGACATCGGTCGAGCGCGGGACCTCATCCATCGCGGCCATTTCGCCAAAGACTTCGCCCCGCCCGAGAATATTGAGCGTAACTTCCTTGCCATCTTGGTTATAAGTGCGAATTTTCACCCATCCATCAAGGATGAAATAAACCGAACCACCCCAATCATTTTCGAGCAAAATAACTTGATTGGCGGGGTGATTGCGCATCACAACGTGATTGACAAGCTTCTCCAGCGTCTCTTCGGGTAATCCTGCAAAAAAGAAAGCCGCCTCAGTCAGCTCTTTTAGATCGACTGGAGTATTGCGCGCAGCAGTGTATTGATCGTCCATTGGCCGCAAGCTGATGTGAATTGAGCAGGATTCTCCTTGCAAAGTTGGTCCAGAACCTCAACGGTTCCGCAACTTTTAGAAGATAACTGGCAAGCACCTCCTACCGAACCCGGCAAGCGGAGGCAAGCCCATTCCTTTTTAACCTATCTCTGGCAAAAGCGAAGCGGATTACAACGTTCCCTTAAACAATCCTTGCGGTCGCACTAGCAACACGATTGTCATTAGGAACAGGGCCACACCTAGTTTGTACTGGGATCCAAGCAGCGGCACGCTAAGTTCCTGAGCAATGCCGATCGTGTAGGCACCCGCGATCGCCCCGTAGGGATTGCCGATACCACCAAGGATCGTTGCCGCGAACATCGGCAAAATCAAAAACCACCCCATATTCGGACGAACGGCGGCAATCAACCCGTAAGTTGCCCCCCCAGCTGCTGTCAGCACGCCGGCGATCGCCCAGGTCCACAGCACAACCCGCTCGACGTTGATGCCGGCGACGCGTGCGAGGTCGATGTTATCGGCAACGGCACGCATGGCTTTGCCAACCTTGCTGCGCTGCAGGAAAAAGTGCAGTGCCACGATCGCTACAATTGATAGGATGACGACGACGATCCGGTTAAAGGCGATGCGGACGATCGGATCGTCGGGTGGCAGTGCGATTGCAGGCACAACGGGCAAGTCATAGGACAGGTTGGTGCCGCCCCAGACCATCAAGATGGCACTGCGAATAAACAACGCCAGTCCGATAGAGATGACGATCAGCGTCGTCGGCTGCGCGCGGACCTGGCGCATGGGTTGCCATAGGGTACGCTCGGCCAGCAGCATCGCAGCGACAGTAGCAATCGCCCCGAAGATCGTCGACAACCAGATATTCCATCCAAAATTAACGTTCGCGAGCAGCGTGGCGTAGGCGCCAAGGGTCATGAAGTCGCCGTGGGCGAAGTTCGGCAAGCGGAGGATGCCGAACGTAAGCGTCAGACCTACGGCGGCAAGGGCAATGATGCTGCCGAGGGCAATGCCGTTAACGAGGAGTTGCAGGGGGTCCATCGAGGGTTTCGTTCGGTATCCGGTAACAGCCAAACGCAAATCGCTATCGACCCACTTTACCGGATCGGCGCCATCGAGAGCTGCTCGACGGTCGGTCGGAGCCAGGTAATACTCTCCACGGACCGTGAGCCTGCCAGAGTGGGCCACCGGATCGCCGAACCGGGCTGGCTCAGGACAATGCAACCGCAGTTGATGCTGTGTACGACCGGGCAGGCACATGTCGAGTCACCCGAGGCGGCAAGGCGATGTCGCGGCGATCGCGGGAGCGGTGGGGCAAAGCTTCGGGATAGAGCGCACGAGCGTGTCATTCCCAACCTCCTGCACTCGGGTGATTATGCTGGGAACGTAGGGCTGGTGAGCGACCTATTCGCTGCGAGCGAATACCGGCTCGAGAACGAGCGATACTTGCGGTTGCTCCGCAGCCGCAGACTGCGGCTGCACGAGTGCTGGTTGCAGCATCGTCGTGTGCGCAACGGATTCAGTCACCAACGTGAAGAGCGGATTGGAGAGAATACCTGCCAGTGACGTTGCCACGAGCGATAGGACCAAGCCAGCTCGTAGCGGGCGCATACCGTTAATATTCTCGTCGCCCGAGGGATAGTTCTTCACTGCCTCGGACATCTCCTGGGGCTCCTTCACGACCATCATCTTCACGACGCGGACGTAGTAATAAATTGAGATGACGCTCGTGACCAATCCCAGCAATACCAAACCATAGAGTCCGGCTTGCCAACCCGCCCAGAACAAGTAAATCTTGCCGAAGAAGCCGGCCAGGGGTGGAATGCCGCCCAACGACAGCAAACATACACTCAAGCTCAATGTCAGCAGCGGGTCTTTTTGATAAAGTCCTGCATAATCACTGATTTGGTCCGTCCCCGTCCGCAATGCAAACAGAATCACGCCAGCGAACGCGCCCAGGTTCATGAACAGATACACCAGCAAATAAAAGATCGTGCTGGAGAAGCCGGCCTCCGTCGAAGCCACCAAGCCGATCGTGATGAATCCCGCTTGCCCGATCGACGAGTACGCCAGTAGGCGCTTCATGCTGGTTTGCGCGAGCGCAACGGCGTTCCCCAGAACCATGCTCAGAATCGCCAGGGTGGAGAAAATCAAGCGCCACTCTGCCGTATCCAGCGGAAATGCCATCACCAGCAGTCGAATTGCCAGGGCGAAGCCAGCTGCCTTCGAACCCACAGACAGAAACGCCACCACCGGGGTCGGCGAGCCTTCGTATACATCCGGCGTCCATTGGTGGAACGGCACCGCCGAAATCTTGAAAGCGATACCGGCAATCACAAACACTAAGGCGATCGCCGTTGCCAAGGTTTGGGTACTGCCAGCTGCTGCCATACCGGCGGCAATTTCCACCAGATTCGTCTCGCCGCCGGAGAGCCCATACAGCAGCGATGACCCGTAGAGAAAGATTGCCGAACTCGATGCACCGATCAGCAGGTATTTCAATGCGGCTTCGTTCGACCGCGAGTCGCGCTTCATGTATCCCGTCATCAAATAAGAGGAGATACTGAGTGTCTCCAAGGAGACAAAGATCGTGACCAAGTCGTTCGCGCCGGACAAAAACATGCCGCCGAGCGTCGCGGTTAACAGCATCGCTACAAACTCCGACAGCGCCGTTCCCGACTGCTCCACATAGCGAATCGACATCAGGATCGTGGTTGCTGTCGATAGGGCAATGATGCCTCGGAACAGAATGCTTAAGTCATCCCCATTGAAACTGCCCAAGAGTGCCAGGGGGTGGGGTGAATCCCACTGGTAGCACAGTGCCACAATCGCGCCCAGCAACCCCGCGATCGCTACGTACGGCAGCCAGCGGGCTGCACCGCGTCCGAAAATCAAGTCGCCTACCAGTACCGCCATCAGCGCCACCAGGACGATCGACTCGGGGAGAATCGGGGCGACGTTGAGCGGACCGGCAAAATTGCTGCTGTAGTCCATCGCGTTAGGCTCGGGTGATGAATAGTGAAGTTCAGATGCCAGCTTACAGCCTACCAAGATCTGCTTAACTAATTGCAATGATTCCGAAAGAGACCGCTGCGTCCGGCGATCCCTCCGCGCGACCGAGCAACGTTTTCCACCGCGAATGTTAAGGTCATTAGCAACTTAGTATTAGATTTGGTATTCGTAAGGAATGCTGGCAACCATTGGTTTCCATGCGCCAGAGTTCCTCTCCCGGCTTTCCGCTCGGCTACCCTGCTGTAGTGGTGGCAACCTAAAACTGAGCCATTCACCTGCTCTCTCTCACCGTGCCGCCGATGTCTAAGCTCGTCATCGTCGAATCCCCGACCAAAGCTCGTACGATCCGCCAGTACTTGCCGACCGGTTATCGCGTCGAAGCCTCAATGGGTCACGTCCGCGACCTCCCAGCGTCGGCAGATGAAGTGCCGGCAAAGGTTAAGGGTGAAGATTGGGCAACGCTCGGCGTTAATGTTGCGGCAAGTTTCGAGCCGCTCTATGTCATCCCCAAAAAGAAACAAAAAGTTGTTAAGGAGTTGAAAGCCGCGCTGGCCGATGCCGACGAACTCGTATTAGCAACGGACGAAGACCGCGAAGGCGAGAGCATTTCCTGGCATTTGAAAGAGCTGCTCAAGCCCAAGGTGCCGATCAAGCGTATGGTTTTCCACGAAATCACTCGCGAGGCCATCCGGAAGGCGTTGAACAACTGCCGCACCCTCAATGAAGACCTCGTTCACGCCCAAGAAACCCGCCGCATCCTCGATCGCTTGGTGGGCTATACGCTTTCTCCGTTGCTCTGGAAAAAGATCGCGCCGGGGCTTTCGGCCGGGCGCGTTCAGTCTGTAGCAGTGCGGCTCCTGGTGCAGCGCGAGCGAGAAAGACAGGCGTTTAAGTCCGGAACGTACTGGGACCTTAAAGCTTTACTCGCCAAGGATAAAAGCGATTTCGAAGCCAAGCTCGTTTCCCTCAGCGGCAGGCGTCTGGCTACGGGCAGTGATTTCGATGCCAGCACCGGTCAACTATCGGCCGGTCGCAACGTGGTGCTTCTCAACGCCGAGGACGCTGCCGCGCTTAAAGACCGCCTCGACGGTAAGCCCTGGTCGGTGAGTGCCGTGGACGAGCGGCCGACTACCCGCAAGCCCTCGCCTCCGTTCACGACTTCGACGTTGCAGCAAGAAGCCAACCGCAAATTGCGTATCTCCGCACGCGACACGATGCGAGTCGCTCAGAGCCTTTACGAGCAAGGTTTCATCACCTACATGCGGACGGACTCCGTCCACCTGTCCGACCAAGCCGTGACGGCCGCGCGCTCGTGCGTCGAGCACAAGTACGGCAAAAACTATCTCAGCCCCAAGCCGCGTCAGTACAAAACCAAATCTAAAGGCGCACAGGAAGCCCACGAAGCCATCCGTCCTGCTGGTGAAACCTTTCGCACGCCCCAAGATACTGGATTGAGCGGTCGGGAGCTGTCGCTGTACGACTTAATTTGGAAGCGGACGGTAGCGTGCCAGATGGCCGACGCCCGCTTGACCCAGACTAGCGTGCGCCTTCAAGTCGAAGATGCCGAGTTTCGCGCATCCGGCAAGCGCATCGACTTTCCCGGCTTCTTTCGGGCTTATGTCGAAGGGTCGGACGATCCGGAGGCCGCGCTCGAAGATCGCGAAGCCATTCTGCCGCATCTGGGCGTGGGCGATCGCCCCGATTGCCGCACCCTCGAAGCCCTCTCCCACGACACGCAGCCGCCCGCTCGCTTCACCGAAGCTTCTTTGGTTAAAACCCTGGAAAGCGAAGGCATCGGTCGTCCCAGCACCTACGCCACGATCATGGGCACGATCGTCGATCGCGGCTACGTGTTGATGCGCAATAGCACGCTGATCCCCACTTTCACGGCCTTTGCAGTCACTGGATTGTTGGAAGAACATTTCCCCGACCTTGTCGATCCGGGTTTCACGGCTCGCATGGAACAAACCCTCGACGATATTGCTACCGGGGGCGTGCAGTCGGTGCCCTACTTGGAGACTTTTTATTCGGGCGATCGCGGCTTGGAGAACCAGGTCAAGGAACGCGAAACCAACATCGATCCAGCAACAGCAAAAGCCATCTCGATGGCGACCCTGGAGGACGCGATCGTGCGCATCGGTCGCTACGGTCCATACGTAGAAGTTAAAGCCGACGGAGCGGAGCCAGTGACGGCATCCCTCCCCGAAGACTTAACGCCAGCCGATCTCGACCCGGATCGCATTCAGACCTTGGTGCGCCAGAAGCTCGAAGGTCCCGACAAGGTGGGATTGCATCCAGAGACGGGCGAACCAATTTACTTGCTGGTGGGACGCTACGGCCCGTACGTGCAGCTCGGCGATAAAACCGAGACCAACAAGCAACCCAAGCGTGCATCCCTGCCCAAGGGCACGCCTCCCGAAGAGCTGACGCTCGAGCAGGCGGTCGGACTTCTAAAACTGCCGCGACTGCTGGGCACGCACCCGGAAACCAACCGCCCCGTGAAGGCAGGTGTCGGTCCTTACGGTCCCTACATCGTTCACGAGCGGGGCAAAAACGAGCAGGGCAAAGTCGTCAAGGACTACCGCTCACTGAAAAAGGAAGACGATGTGCTGTCAGTTGGGTTGGAGCGCGCGCTGGAACTGCTGGCGCAACCCAAGGCCGGACGCGGGCGCGGTACGAAACCCCCCCTGCGCGCACTCGGCAACCACCCCGAAGATGGCGAACCCGTAAACTTGTTCGACGGCAAGTACGGTCCCTACGTCAGCCACGGGAAGGTTAATGCCTCGCTACCGGATGGCGCGACACCAGATAACATCACTCTGGAGCAAGCGATCGCGGCGATTGCTGCGAAAGGTCCGACTAAGTCGAGGAGCAAATCGAGCAAGTCGGGCAAGTCCACTGCAACAAAATCCCGAACCGTTAGCAAGTCTGCAAGCGCCTCGTCGTCGAAGACGACTAAGTCGACGGCCAAGGCAAAGTCTTCAAAGAGTAAGTCCTCGGAAAGTAAATCCTCAGCTGACAAGTCGTCGTCCAGCACATCTACTTCTACCAACGGTCAATCGGCGGACTCGACGGCGAGCAAGAAAACAACCGGAAAAACCACAGGGCGAAGCAAGAAAGTGACGTAAAGACAACGGGTAGTCCGGCACAGTGAGGCTAGCACAGGTGCAGAACCCTCATTTAGCATGCTCCTAGCCCATTACAAGCATCTCATACCAACTCTAGGAAGTGCTGCGACAAATGGCAGCTCGGGAACTTTTACTCCCGGGGCTCGCTAGCACCATCTGTCTTAGGCATTTCTGCAATTGGTATCACTTCAGGAAAACAGACAACTGATTCATTCTCGTGGGACGAGTTCGCCTACGCCGGCAGCATAGGTTTGTATTGAATCTCATGCAGCGGCCCGCGCATTGTCACCCAAGAGGCTGCCTGTGTCGTTCAGTTGTATTTGTCGGCATTAGTTCTCTTGCTACCAGTTGTTGCCGATGTCGTTGTCTTTGGGTTCTACGCCCTAATTGATTGGCCGGTACTCAAGCAAGTTTTTCAGAACTATTAGACCTTGGTAGCGCATTCGCAGAGCCTATCCAAGCTATTGGTTGCTGCAGCCGCTCAAAACACTCACCGCATCATCTGTTTGCAAGAGAGTGGCTGCACGCTGCCAAGAGCGATTCTTGGCACCATGAATGGAGTTGGATGGTCTCTGCAATGCACCATAGCGGCCTAGTCGGAATTGCACTTGAAATCGACTTTTTACCCGACTGTGACGCCTCTGTGCGAGCAGTTGTGGCAGTTGGCTTGGCGGCACTAGGTTGTGTGAAAAACTGGCAACTTTCGGCATTCAAGTCGGACTGCAACTGTTATAAGAACCGTCGAACTGAGCCATTGTGACGATATGTTTCCGAGGGTGTAAGGGGATGCTGGGAAGCGTTAACGTGAGGTTAAGGCACAGAGGAGCCGACAGGAAGGTTCCGATTAAGGATTAGGAATCGCAGCACCGTGCCATCCGCTCGATTCCAACGCAGCCCGAACCCGCCAATCCTCAAAAAAGGGTAGTGCATCTTCCTCAATAAGAACTTGATGCCGCCGTGCTCGATCCAAGCTCGATGTGAAGCTAGAGTTCGCGAGGAACGCAACTCGACCTCAAGCCAGGTTAGGCAACGTTGAAGGCGAGTAAGTTCTGAAGGGTTGTGGTTTAGTGTCCCATTACCGACTCGAAAGAAGAGTCGATTCATTCATTGCCAACCCAAAAAAAGTCAATCACACTTAACGTACTTCAGAAGGAGATAGGGAGCGAGGTTGCCATCAGCCTTGCTCCTTTTCAGTTGCTCCGGACTTTTGCATTCGCAAACCCGAGAATTGGACGCGATCGTGGTTGCCATCCGAGGGTGCAGTGTCTGCGGTTTGTTTTGCAATGTACTGGCTCTCTATCAATAATCATTGAGCTGCTTTTAGGCAATCATGCAGAACGATGGAGACAAATAAATGAACCGCTTTAACTCGTGCAAGCAGCTGTTGCTACGCAGTGCTCAATTGGCAAACGTTCAGCATGAGATTGCCGAGCAGCGATATTGTGAAAATATGTTTCTGGGGTTGCAGAGGGGGCTAGAAAGCGTTAATTTGAGGTTAAGGCACAAGAGAACCGACAGGAAGGTTCTTAAGAATTTGGGAAATCGAGCATAGTGCCATCCGCTTGATTCCAACGCGACCCGAACCCGCCAATCCTCAAAAAAAAGGAAGCTCGTTTTCCTCAGCTGGTATCAGTACCGACTGCTCGAAGAGACATTAAAGTCTCTGGGGAGGGGCCACGAGGAAAGCACTCAACCGCAAGCCTGGTTAGGCAAGCTCGAAGGCGAGACAGTTCTGCAAGGTTGCGTCGTTGTTCTTATCGTTACCGGCTCAAACAGTAGAGTCGCTTCGCTCATTGTCAACTACAAAGTCAATCGAAACTTATAGCTCGAGAAAGGGCTAGGTTGCCGTCAACCTAGCCCTTTCTCAATTGCATTCGCGTTTCGCGCTGTATGTTTGCTGTCGCTTGGTTTCAATATCGATTCGAACCAGCGCAACTCGAGCCAATGGAGATCGCATTAGCTTCCTCGGAGATCGGTTCACCATCTCGGCCTCACGGCAAATGATTCAATTAGCAACGGATAGGGGACTAAGAACAATTGCCAAGATGGGCGTTCTGGGGCTCGCTTGTTTTTGACTCGGAATATTCGATCCTACCCCTCAAAACCATACCAAATCCAGAAAAAGAAACTTCAATGCACCTCGATCGAATCGCCCAAGACCGAAGGTCGGCACGGCGGAAGGCATTTGAGCTGCCGGAACGCCACAATCCGGTAAATTTTGATGTGCCCTTCATGTTAAGTACGCCTCTGGTCTCACATAAATAGGAAGCTTGTGGGAGTGCCCTCGCTGATAGCCTCTAGGGAGGAGGTCCCCTTCGCTCTGTTTGGTTCGTCGCAACTGTTAGATGACGGAACGAGAGACCTGAGCAGCATCGCGTCGAGCGATCGGTGGGGTACCGTATTTGCTCGATCGCTTACGGCATTACCTCGCCTGAGGGATTGCGGGCGATCGCCTGTGGGCTGCCCCACAAAACCCGTTCGTGGGAATAGATTGCTGTGCCGGGAAGCGCACCTTTGGGTTTGAAGACGTGTTTGGGCTCGGTGTAGATCACCGGGACGCGATCGCCCTGCCGCGCTCGGCTGTGGAAAGCAGCGAGGTCTGCTGCAAATTGGAGATCGGCATCGTCAGGAACCGCACCGGGTGCGAGACGCAACAGCACGTGACTGCCGGGAATTTCTTGGGCGTGGAACCATAAATCGTACTCGACAGCTGTGCGGAAACTGAGGCGATCGTTTTGGCGGTTGTTGCGGCCGACGAGCAACTCGCAGCCGCTCGGTGCGCGATATCGTAAGGGCTGCGCCTCAGTAAGGTTGTCGGCATCGCCGCTATTGCGACGGCGATCGCGCGGCGAAATCAAGTAGTTTTCTTGAATTAACTCCGCGCGGATTTCTTCGAGCGCCTGCAGATCGTCGGGTGTCGTGTAACAATCGAGGCGCGCGAGCGCGGCTTCGACGCGCCCCAGATAATCGGCTTCCGCGCGCACGTCCTGCAGCAACGGCTCGATAGCAGTGCGAGCGCGCTTGAGTTTCTGGTGGCGTTTGTAGAGAGCCTGAGCATTTTGAACGGCATTCTTTTCGGGATCGATCGCAATCTCTACGGGCTTTCCCGTTGCGAAATCCGGTAGCGCGATCGCTGTCATTCCCGGCTGCCATTCGTGAAGATAAGCCATGAGCAGATCGGCTCGCTCGCGATAGCTATCGGCATCGTTGGACTGCTGCAATCGTTCCTCAAAACGCCGGATCTTTTGCTCGATTTTAGTAGTTGCATTCTTCACTTTCTGCAACAGTTGTTGGTGCAATTGTGTGAAGACTTGCCGTTCGAGAATCCGCCCGTAATAGCTCTGTAACAATGTCTGAACCGACTGCTCGGGTGCGACGCAATTCCAACCGAGGACCGTGTAACCGCCGTCCGTCCAGCCCGGAACAAATGTCTTGTTTTCCAAGGCACTTAACCACTCGTGCCAGCGTTCGTATAACAAGTGCCACTCGCCATCGTGGAGGTCGTCAGTCGAGCGGTCGGCATCGATGCCCACTGCCGCGCTCAGCGATCGCGCTAGGGTCGGACCGACGCCGCGATAGCTTTTCAACAGCTGCTTCCAAAGTTTGCCCGGTACCAGTCGCACCCGATCGCGCCAGTCAGTGAAGGCCTCCTCACCGGTCGGCACGGTGCCCGTCAGCGGCGGTGGTGGTTCGTAGGGTTGCCCCGTCAGTACCGGCCGCAACCGCGACTGCTCGGGGGATACTTGGTGCGCGACCGTCACCACGTTGCCACCGGCATCCACCAACACCGTGTTGCTATACTTGCCAACGATTTCTACGTACAGGTGCCACAACACCGCATCGCCCGGCCGGGGGGCAAACTGCAGATCGACCACCCGTTCCCAGGGGGCGATCGTGGCAATATCGACCAGGGCCAATCCGTTGACTTGGTGACGTAATTGCTCGCTGAAGGCAAACGTATCGGGCGTTCGCGGCGGCGGCTCGCCCACATGCAAGCGCGCGGCTTGGGGGTGCCAAGAAATCGTCAGCCAGTCCCGACCGCGCAGCGTCCGCAACGCGAGCGATAACGTGTGGCGATCGCGTTGATAAACTTGCTCGGCGCGGGCAGGCAACCATCCCGCTCGAAGCTCAACTAGCACCGCGCTTAATGTGGTGAAATCTACTCCTTGCATCCCTCGCCCTCGGGTGAAATCGCCCAGTTCGATCCTCCTAAAGGAGGAGAATTGTCGCGAAAACACAGGCAATTGGTCGTAAATTTAACCAAATCGACGAGAACCTCATGCTCGCTTAACTTTTCGATTGTAGAACTATTCATTATCGATACTATTGAGGCAGCAGCCCTACCCCGCCTTGCGAGCGTCCGCTCGTTTCTCTGAATGGATATCCAATTGATAAATATCGGCTTTGGTAATATTGTCTCTGCCAACCGAGTAGTTGCTATTGTCAGTCCCGAGTCAGCGCCGATTAAACGCATCATTACCGATGCCCGCGATCGCGGGCAGCTCGTTGATGCTACTTACGGTCGCCGCACTCGTGCTGTTATCATTACCGACTCCAGCCACATCATTCTTTCGGCGATTCAGCCGGAAACCGTGGCGCATCGCTTTGTCGTTCACCGCGACGGGCACGAAGATCGCAATTAACGCGACAGTTATTCCATGCAAGCAACCAAGCTCATCGTTCTCACCGGCCCGAGCGGTGTCGGCAAGGGCACTCTTGTGCGCTCGTTACTTCAACGCCACCCGGATTTACAACTCTCGGTTTCGGCTACGACTCGCGCCCCCCGGCCTGGTGAAGTCCACGGCCAAGATTATTGGTTTCTCGCGCGCGCGGAGTTCAAAGCAGCGATCGCTGCGGGCGAGTTACTGGAATGGGCTGAGTATGCGGGTAACTATTACGGCACGCCGCGCCAAATGGTATCGGAGCAATTTGCGGCGGGGAAGTCGGTGTTGTTGGAAATCGAGCTGGCGGGAGCGCGGCAGGTGCGCGCGCAGTACGATGCAGAGATCGTTTCCATCTTTCTACTGCCGCCGTCGCTCGACGAGTTGGAGCGCCGCTTGCGCGATCGCGGTAAAGACAGCGAAACGGCGATCGCCAAACGCCTTGCCCGCGCCCGCGAGGAAGTTGCCGCCCAGCACGAATTCGATTGGCAAATTATCAACGATGATTTGGAAACGGCCCTGCAACAGTTGGAAACTGCCATTTACGGCGCGACCTCCTGCGCGACCGCCGATCCCATGAGTCCGTCGGCATGATGGTTGGAGACGCAACGCGATTGTCGCCGCGCTGTCCGATGCGATCGCCCCGCAACTGCCGAACTGCCCCTGGCAAGTCGCCCGAACTTTACTCTTCCGTCAGCTCGTAGAGAATCTCGTTAACCGGACGGCGTTTCAGCTCGACGGATTCCGTTCGCGGGAGTAGGTCGAACACTTCGCGGAAGGCATCGTCGACCGCTTCAAATTCCACTTGTCCCGTGCCATCGAACGCCACGGCACCGCTACCGTCGATCAAAACCGTTTGAGGCACTGCTCCACTATAAAAGTAACCGGCTTCGGTGCGCGCGAACTCGCGACCGTCCTGCAATGAGTCGACATTGATGGCAATGAAACTGGCGGCGCGTCCGTAGAAGCGTTGTAGCCGGGTGACGGACACGGCATACTCTTTGCAATCGCGGCTGTCGTCAAGATAAAACACAAGCAACGCCGGTTTCCCGGCCCGCAACGATTCGGCGAGAGTGACGTGCGGCGGAACCAACGAGCCGTTCCCGCCATAAAGCGCGAAAATATTGCCTTCGTAGCGATCGTCGTCGACGCTGGCGATCGCGGGGGCGCCACTCAGCAACAAGCCGATTGCTGCTAGCGTCACGGTCAGGTAGCAGAGGCGACGAACCGTCTGCCACGGCAGCGAGCGGACGCGCGCTAGAGCGGGCAGTAAAACATGCGGCAGTACGTGCGGAAAATCCATCAGTCATCCCTCGCTTATATTCCTGCGGACCCGAACGTTCCTGCCGAGCAGTGCGAGCGCGTCCGTAAACTTTCGTAGACTCCGTAAACTATTGTGCAACCAGGCGGACGCAACGCGCGATCGCTCAGGAGGACGACCGTGCCAAGCAAACAGCAATTCGGCGACCGGCTGCGGCTGGGACTTGCCGTACTCGTCGCGAAAAGCGTGACGGCTGCGGTACGCGGCTTGCGGTTGGGTGCCGCCAGCGTGCTACCGGGCGAAATCGCGCGGCGGCTGCATCCGCGCTTATTGCCGTTGTTGTTCGAGCAGGTGTGCCAGGGCGTCGTGCTGGTGGTCGGCACGAACGGCAAAACGACGACGTCGCTGCTGTTGCGGACGATGTTGGAACAAACTGGCGCGCGCGTCACTCACAATGCCGCTGGCGCAAACCTATTGAACGGGTTAATAACGGCATTGCTGGCCGATGCCAATTTATTCGGGCAACTCGACGCCGACTACGCCATCCTAGAGGTTGACGAAAACATTTTGCCGCTGGTGTTGCGGGACTGCCGCCCGCGCTCGATCTTGGGTCTCAACCTATTTCGCGACCAACTCGATCGCTACGGCGAAGTCGATACGATCGGACGGCGCTGGCAAGCAGCGATCGCGCCACTTCCTACCGATACGGCGATCGTGCTCGCTGCCGACGACCCGACCCTAGCGAATTTGGGAGCGAAACTATCCCAGCGCGTGGCTTACTTTGGACTGAGCGAGCCCGAGCTCTATCTCGACGAGATTCCCCACGCAGTCGATTCGATCTACTGTCCGCGCTGCGGTACCGCTTTGGATTATGCAGGAGTCTACTTGTCTCACTTGGGCGATTACACTTGCTCGAACTGCGGGTTTGCTAAGCCGCAGCCGGCACTGAACAGCCGCGAGTGGCCGCAAATCCTCATCGGCGTTTACAACAAATACAATACGCTCGCGGCGGCAACTATTGCCAAGGAACTTAACGTTCCGCTCGAGGGCGTAAAAACCGCTATCCAATCGTTTCGAGCTGCGTTCGGTCGCGCCGAGGAACTGACCGTTGCCGGCAAACACGTCCGCATTCTCCTCTCGAAAAACCCCGTCGGCACCAACGAAACTATCCGCGCGGTTGTACAACAACGGGATGGCGGAAAAACGTCAGTCGTGCTAATTGTTCTTAACGATCGCATTCCCGACGGCACGGACGTATCGTGGATTTGGGACGCCGACACGGAGAAGTTACTCGCTAGTGGCACGCTTGTTGTTAGTGGCGATCGGGCTTACGATATGGCACTGCGGCTGCAGTACGGTTGCGAAACTTTAAAACAAGCCGGAGCGGCAATCCTCGTCGAGCCGGAACTGTCCCGAGCGGTCGATCGCGCGCTGGAACTAAGCCCTACAGGTGAAACCCTGCATGTCTTGCCGACGTATTCGGCCATGCTCGAAGTCCGGCAATTGTTGACCGGGCGCAAGATCTTGTAGTTCAGGAACTCTGGCAATTCGCGCGGTCTGCGATCCCGTCATGACACGCAAACAGAGTAATGGCAACTAATGCCTTCAAAGCCACAAGCCTCTCTCAAGGAACGTTAGTTAATCGTCTCAAAAATGAGGGTGTCAAGTTTTTTGTTTAAGCCAGTGGACCTCAATCGGTGCAGAACTCAGCCTTTTCCCTTTTCCAGCACGATGCCCTAAGCTGGCGGTGCTAGTACTCAGCCTGAATCCGACTGTGAGAGGCGATCGCCCGACTCCGCGTCGAACCAATGCAGCCCGCCGGACGCGATCGCGAGCTGGACGTCATCACCGTGGGAGGCATCTGCCGGAACCAGCGCGCGCAGCGTCTTTTCCGCATCGCCGTCAAGCCGCACGCTAAGCAGTTTCTCTTTGCCGAGATCCTCCACCAGAAACACCTTGCCGCCTACTGTCAGTTCGCCTTCATCAGTCGCCAACGTCAGGTCTTCCGGACGGATGCCGAGAACCACACGCGACGGTTTTTGCTGTAGGTCTGGTAAGAGAATTTCAGCATTGCCTAAGATGGCGCGATCGCCCTTGCAGCCGAGCGTTAGCAAGTTCATCTGCGGGCTGCCCATGAAGCTGGCGACGAAGGCATTAGCCGGGACGTTGTAGACCTCGTAGGGCGTCGCGAGCTGCTGCAGCACGCCGTCGAAGAGTACGGCAATGCGCGTCGAGAGCGTCATAGCTTCAACTTGGTCGTGCGTGACGTAGACGACGGGTTTGTTTTGCGCTTCGAAGATTTGTTTGAGTTCGGCACGAACTTGTTCGCGCAGCAACGCATCGAGGTTGCTCAGCGGTTCGTCGAGCAAGAATGCCTCCGGTTTGCGCACGAGCGCCCGTGCCACGGCGACGCGCTGCCGCTGACCGCCGGACAGTTGACCGGGCTTGCGCCCGAGTAATGCCCGATCCAGTCCGAGCTTTTGAACGACGCCGTTGATGCGCTGTTGGATTTCACTTGCGTCAACCTTGCGAAGGCGTAAGGGCGAGGCAATGTTCTCGGCAACGGTCATGTGCGGGTACAGAGCATAGCTTTGGAAAACCATGGCAATGTTGCGATCGCCAGGTGGCACGTTGTTAATGGTTTTGCCATCGAGAATCACGCGTCCGCGGGAGGGCTCTTCCAAACCAGCAATCAGGCGCAGCGTCGTCGATTTACCGCACCCGGACGGACCGACGAAGGTCAGAAATTCCCCGGAGTCAACCTCGATACTGAGTTCCTTGATTGGAACGGTTTTGGAGTTATATTCCTTGCGGACGTTTTGTAACTCGAGTTTTGCCATGGTTTTCGCGATCGCGTGTGGTCGTTTAGAGTGTGTACGCGCCGGCCGAGATAGCTCTGCTAACCTTTAACCGCACCTGCCGTCAGCCCCTGAACGATGCGGCGTTGGAAGAACAGAACCAGCAGAACGAGCGGTAGCGTCCCGGCCACGGTGGCAGCGGCGATCGGTCCGTAAGGAATTTCGAAAATCGACGACCCGCCGATCTGTGCCGTGGCCACCGGAATGGTTTTCATGCTCTCGCGCGTTACGAACGTCAGGGCAAAGATAAACTCGTTCCAAGCAAAGATAAACGCCAGAATGCCCGTTGTGACTATTGCTGGAACGGTCATCGGTAAGATAATACGCGTGAGTAACTGTACGGTACTGTAGCCGTCCATCTTGGCCGAGTCTTCCAAATCTTTCGGCAATTGCTGAAAGAAGCTTCGTAACACCAAGATCGTTAACGGCAAGTTCTTGCCGGCGTAGGGAATAATCAGTGCCAAATAGTTGTTGCCCAAACCGAGGGCTTTGACAACCTCGAACAAACCGAGAAAGAGCAGTACGTAGGGAAACAGCGTCACGATCAACACGATCGCTACGAGAACGCGCTCGCCGGGAATCTTCAGCCGCGCTAGAGCATAGGCTGCTGGCGCCCCCGCTGCCAGGGCCACGAGCGTTGCTGCGGCTGCCACGAACAAACTATTGAAAACGTACAGCAGAAAGGGCCGGCGCGAGAACAGGTCGATGTAATGATCGAACGTCAGCTGTGTGGGACTCGGTAAGTAGATATTGGGGATGCGCGCGATCGCGGTGTCGACCTTAAACGACGTCAGCACCTGCCACATGACCGGAGCCAAACAGAAGACGACTAACCCGACGATTCCACAAACTAGTGCCACGTTACGCCAGGAAACCGATCGAGATTGCCCTTCATTTTGCTCTTGCACGATCGCCACGTCTATCGTTCTCCTATCGCGTTTGTTCGGATTTTAGAAAGCACGAAGGCCGCTAGTGCCACGGCAGCAAGTAAGATGCCGAAGGTAATAACAATTAATGCCGCACCGTAGCCGAAATCCAGGTAGCGCATGACCGTGTTATAGACATAAAGCGACACGGTTTCGGTCGAACCAGCAGGGCCGCCACCGGTCATGACCAGCACGAGTTCGAAGACACCGAAGGCTTCCGCAAATCGGAACAGCAGCGCGACGGTTATCTGCGGTGCGATCGATGGCAGTGCAATCTTCCGAAAGTTCTGCCACGGGTTGGCACCATCAATGGCATGTGCTTCGTATAAGTCCTGCGGAATGGACTGCAATCCGGCTAAGAGAATGACTGCAATGAAGGGCGTTGTCTTCCACACGTCGGCAACGATCAGTGCCACCATGGCATAACCTGGTTCGCCCAGCCACGTAACGGCATCGGCGCCGAATAGCCGCAGAATATCGTTGGCCACGCCGTACTGGTCGTTGAAAATCCACTCCCACGCCAAGCCCATGACTGCCGTTGGCAGCGCCCAAGGCAAGATCCCGATCGTGCGCACGAGGCCGCGACCGCGAAACTCGCGATCGAGCACCAGTGCCATCCCCATCCCCAAAACCAACTCCAACAGCAGCGACACAAGGGTGAACAGGGCCGTGTTGCTCAGGCTCTGCCAGAAGCGGCCGTCACCGAACATGCGCGCGTAGTTTTCCAATCCAGAGAAAATGGGTTGCAGTTGCGTGCCCAGATTCTCGGTAAACAAGCTCAGCCAAATCGCGCGCCCGATCGGGTACGCAAACACCAGCAACAAAATCACGAGTGCGGGCAGCGAGAGCAACCAACCCGTCAATTGGTCCTGTTCTTGAATGGTTTGTGGTTTGAGAATAGACACGATCGCGTACGCTCGAAGGTTAACTAAACTTCCCCGCGCAACGGTTAGGATGCCCGCGGCGCCGAGCGCAGCAGCGCCCGCGTCTCGCGCGCGGCGGCTTCCATGGCTGCGTCCGGCGTCATCGTACGCGAGAATGCCGCACTCAGATAGCGCTGGAGAATGTCGGATGCTTGGGAATATTGCGCGATCGGCGGTCGCAACACCGAGTTCTCGATGACGTTCAACAAATCCGGTAGATAACTGAATTCGGCAACCAGCTCGGGATCCGCGAACAGCTCGCGACGGCTGGGAACATAGCCAGTCTCTAAGCTGTACTGCTTCTGCGTTTCCGCGCGAGCGAAGTATTCTGCAACTCGCCAAGCTGCGTCCGGATGCGCCGTGGTTTTAGCAATGCCCAAGCCCCAACCGCCCTGACAGGCTCCGCTGCGCCCCTGAGACGATCGCACCATCGGCTGGATGGCGAACTGACCCGCGATCGCCGACTGCTGTCCCAGGCTGTAGGCGTACGGCCAGTTGCGCATGAAGGCGGTCCGTCCGTTCTCGAACAAGCGGCGTACCGGTTCCTCGGAATACGTTGTCACTCCCGGCGGGGACACGCCCGAGGTGATGGTGCTGACGAGAAACTCCACGGCAGCGATCGCCTCTGATCGGTCTAAGCCGACATCCAGCGTGTCGGGATCGACCCAGTACGCTCCGTAGCCAGCGAGCACCTCAACGAACATCGCCGAGAGTCCTTCATATTGCTTGCCCTGCCAAACGTATCCCCAATCCGTCAGTCCCTGCGCTTGCAACTCTTGGGAGACATCGACCAATTCGTCAAAGGTTGCGGGCGGCTGCCGTCCGACTGCTTGCAACCAATCCGTACGGTAGTAAAGCATGCCGCCGTCGGAGCGAAACGGCATACGATAGAGCTCGCCGCGGTAGCGTCCGCCATTGACGTCGCCCTGGAGAAACTTGCCAAGGTCGATGCCCGCCCGCTCGATGCGATCGTCCAGCGGCAACAACCACCCGGCTGCCGCGAACTTCGGCACCCATACGATATCCATGTAAACCAGGTCGTAGGGCGACTGGCCTAGCAAAAACGCCGAGGTGTAAAGATCTTCGACGTTGTTCGTATCGTTGGGCGCTTCGACAATGTCGAGCTCGATGTCGGGGTTTTCGCGGTGAAAGCGCTCTACCAACGGTGCTAGCTGTGCACCTTCAAGCGCTTGGACCAGTACCTTCACGGTCACCGGTTGCTGGGTGAATGCCGGGAATATAACCCATTGCAACAGAGCGATCGCGCCGACGACCGCGACAAACAAGCGCCTACTCGTAGAGCGCCAGCTGTCGCGCAAGAAACTTGTCAAGAAATGTAGTAAAAGCCCGAACATTCCGACCCATAACTCACTAGTCCCTAACGACTTAGCAAAGATTGTGGGAATCATAAACGAGTAAAAATCCCACAGCGACCCGACCTAATCGGGGCCGACCGCGTTTGCTTGCGCCGGGTTCGCGAACTGCAGATACCGCTTACGCAGCTGCACGTTCGTCGATTGCTTAGGCTCAGTCTACACCACTCGCTTGCCCCGCTCGCGTGATGACGATCGATCGGCGGAGTGAAGAACGACTGCGATCGCCCGGGCTATCCGAACGCTTTGGCAAGATTGCGGACGGTATCTGGCAGTTCGAGGTGGCTGCCAGCAGCAGGCTCGAGAAGGGCTCTATGCGGGCGATCGCCGGCGCAAGAGCGATGATGCTGAGGGCGGAACGCGCGCGCAGATCTTTGACGCAACGACAATCTGCTGGGCGTCTCCAACAAACTCAACCGCACCACGGCAGTTGTCAAGCTGAGGCAATGGTAAGCAAACGATGATGACGGTGGATGATACCCCACTTGAAGCAATTGCGGGGCTGACGAACGTCCACTAGTGGGCAGAGACGGTATAAAAGTGATTTCGTAGGAATGATATGACAGCGGTCTGTCCCGGAGGACAGACCGCTTGTTCGAGTAAGTGGGGCTGTATGCAGCGCGGTGCGTATTGCTACGACATCGCGGCGGTGGGTATTACATCATGCCCATGCCACCCATGCCGCCCATGCCGCCCATGCCGCCCATGCCACCCATGCCACCCATGCCACCGTCGGGCATCGCCGGTTCGGGCTCGGGCTTCTCGACGACTAAGGCTTCAGTCGTTAGCAACATGCCCGCAATTGAAGCAGCATTCTGTAAAGCAGAGCGTACTACTTTCGCCGGGTCGATGATACCTGCTGCAATCAGGTCTTCGTACACGCCGGTCAGAGCATTGAAGCCAACGTTGAAATCGGTGGTGCGCACGTTCTCGACCACGACCGTGCCTTCCACGCCAGCATTGTCAGCAATTTGACGCAACGGTGCGATGAGCGATCGCTGAATGATGTCAGCACCCAGACGCTCTTCGGCATCGAGGGACTGCTTGAACTCCCCGACCTTGGTTGCCAGATGAATCAACGTCGTGCCGCCGCCGGGGACGATGCCCTCTTCGACTGCCGCGCGCGTAGAACTCAGCGCATCCTCGATGCGAAGCTTGCGCTCTTTCAGCTCGGTTTCGGTTGCTGCACCGACCTTAATGACGGCAACGCCGCCGGCCAATTTAGCAATCCGCTCTTGCAGCTTCTCTTTGTCATACTCGGAGTCGGTTTCGGCTAGTTGCTTGCGGATCTGCGCGATGCGCTTCTCAACATCCGCGCGGTTTTCACCCGTCGCCACAACCGTCGTGGTTTCCTTATCGATCGAGACCTTGCGGGCAGACCCCATCATCTCGACCGTCGTGCTTTCCAAGCTCAGACCGATTTCTTCGGAGATCACGCGACCGCCGGTCAAAATCGCAATGTCCTGGAGCATCTGCTTGCGGCGATCGCCGAAGCCCGGTGCTTTTACTGCCGCTACGTTTAGAACGCCGCGTGCTTTGTTCACCACCAGCGTCGCCAGGGCCTCGCCCTCAACATCTTCGGCAACGATCAGCAGCGGTCGCCCCGCTCGCGCTACGCGCTCCAGAACTGGGACCAAATCTTGAATCGCGCCAATCTTCTTATCGACGATCAGTAGGAACGGATTTTCAAACTCGACGGTTTGCCGCTCTTGATCGGTCACGAAGTAGGGCGAAACGTATCCGCGGTCGAACTGCATCCCTTCGACGACTTCCAGTTCGGTCTCCAGAGACTTCGACTCTTCAACCGTAATGACGCCGTCGGTGGTCACCTTGTCCATTGCTTCGGCAATCGTGTCACCGACCGCTTCATCGTTACCGGCAGACACGGTTGCCACCTGGGCGATCGCGCCGCCTTCTACGGGCTTCGATACGGCTTCAATCTCCGCGACCAGGTAATCGACAGCCTTATCGATGCCGCGCTTGAGGGCAATGGGATTGGCACCAGCCGTTACGTTCTTGAGACCTTCGCGGATCATCTCCTGTGCGAGCACGGTGGCGGTGGTGGTGCCGTCGCCAGCCACGTCGTTCGTTTTGGAGGCAACTTCGCGGATCAGACGTGCGCCCGTGTTCTTGAGCGGATCTTCGAGATCGATCTCTTTCGCTGCCGTCACGCCGTCATTGACGATCTGCGGCGCGCCATACTTTTTCTCGAGCAGGACATTGCGGCCCTTGGGACCCAAAGTGATGCGAACGGCATCCGCAACAGCGTTAACGCCCGCTTCGAGCGATCGCCGCGCTTCGTCCTTGAAAGATAGGATTTTTGCCATGATTGCGTGTCGTTCCGTCGGTCTACCAGTAGCAAATTTAGCACTCTCTGTATTGGAGTGCTAACCGCAGTTGGGTCGGATTCCCGAACGCAATTATGGCGCTTCGGCAAAACCGAATGGGCGGCATTTAGCTTATTTCAGCGTCCGCTTGCTCGGCTCGGAATCGTAGGCGAGGCGAAACCCGAACAAGATGTGTCGCGAGGCTAGCGGGCGCGCGTGACGGTAGGCAGCACGGCAAAACCCCGGCAGGTCGTCCCACGAGCACCCCTTGAGAACAACGCGATCGCCGTTGGCTGTCAAAGTGGCGGAGTATTCGAAGATGTTGCCGGCAGCGTCTTCCATTCCGAAAGGGCTGCGGCTGAGGGGGTAGCTCGCGATTGCGGTCGTGTAATCCGGGTCCGTCCCCCAATTGGTGGCGTCGTCGCGCCAGCGATCGCCCCAGGGGAAATAGCGACCGTCGGTGCCGCGGGCGGCTTTTTCCCACTCCAGAGCGCTCGGCAGTCGGTAAGCGATGCCGTCGCGATTGCCGCGCCAGCGGGCATAGGCTAGAGCGTCGCGGTAAGACACGAGTACGACGGGATGTCTCCCCGTCCCGGCAGGGTAGCGATCGCCCGTCCAGAGGAAGCGCTCGACGGTGGTGTAGGGATGGACGAGAAAGCCTTGCTGCTGGTACTCCGTAGCGGAGATACCCGGAATGCGGTGTCTGGTGGCTTGCACGAACGCGCGGTAGTCGGCGTTGGTAACGAGGTTGCGTGCGATACAGAACCCCGGTAAGGAGAGCGTCTGACGCGATCGCTCGTTTTCGAACCAGCGAGCTTGACGCAGGCGCTGTTCGACTGCGGGGACGCGTTCGGCTTGTGGTGCCGCGGCCAGGGCGGAGATGCGGTAGCCGTAGTCGCGTTCGGCGCGATCGCTGCCGGCCGCAAACTCGCCAGCGGGCACGGCGGCAAAGTCATCTCGGCAAACAGGGGTCGGTCCACCAGTCACTGGCAATGATGCCAACCAGATCGCGGCGATCGCTCCAGCTGCTGACCCGGCTAGGATGGGCGCGAGGAACCGGACAAGCGGCGGCTTAGAAAGGGTTAAGTTTGCCATGCTAGCTTGAGGCCGATTCAGAGCTGAGACCCCGTATGGATGCCCGTAACTGGCTTGTTATAGACGACAGCACTTACACCGAACTCGACTTAGAGTGCTTCGAACCGCCGTTGGAACCCTACCGACTCTATCGGTTCTTGAGCGATCTCGAAGACATTTTGGCGCAGGAGCCCGACGATCGCCAACGCTTGCAAGCAATCCTGCCGCGGGTGCGGACTCTATTAAATAGTTCGTACTGGTTGCAGATGGAGTTCGACCCGCCCTCGCCGCGGACGGGTTGGGCGGTGAGGTTTTTGTATCGAGACCACGAGTTCCCGCTGACGCTGCAGATGGTGACCTGGGCGCCGGGGCAGGTGTCGCCAATTCACAATCATGCGTCCTGGGGCGCGATCGCCCTGATAGCCGGGCAGGAGCGCAACCGGATCTGGAAGCGATCGCCGACAGCGGACGCACGGGACCGCATCGAACCGGTCGGCGAAGTCGTGTTGAATCCGGGTGATGTTATCGGGCTAACTCCGGAAGCCATTCATAGCGTAGAAGTCCTCGGCAACGAACCCACGATTTCGTTCAACCTTTATGGGGTAACGAACTTCCAGAAACGTTTCGAGTTCGACCGCGAACGAGGGACGGCAAAGCTTTACTGAACAATCCCCGCAACGTCACGGAGCATCCGCCAAGATTTCACCGACGGCAAACGGTCGATCTGGGAATGCTTGGAACGCCAGAGATTCACCCGGCCGGACGGTCTGCACGCTGGTGTAGCCGTCGGGACTCGGATTGCGGTAGATCTCGATCGCGGGCGTGTTGAGATCGACAATCCAAACTTCGCGAATGTCGGCACGGGCATAGAGCGGGGCTTTGACGGTGCGATCGTAGTTGATGGTCGTATCGGCTACTTCGACGAGAGCAAAGATGTCTTCTGGCTCGGGAAGCTTGCCGCTATAGAAGTCCGAGCGCCGTTGCAGGATCGCAAGGTCGGGTTGGGGTTGAGAACGATCGCTTACCCGCACGGAGCTTTGAACCTGCACCAGTGCGACATCTGATAGTGCCATGAAGAACAGTTCGGCTAGGCGATTGACGCAACCGATGTGCTTGCTGCCCAGGGGTGACATTTCAACGATCGCTCCTTCAATCAACTCGACGCGATCGCATTCGGTGAGAATCCCCACTTCGGCCATGCGCTGATACTGCTCGATCGTGAACTTTTTGTGTGCGAGGGCAACCACTTTGACTTCCTCGAACCCGTGCTTCGATGTTACTGCGCGGCAGGGCTGGGGCGGCGAGTGGTATCAGGCGATCGCTTCCCCGACGCGATGGCTTAGCGCTCCAGAGCGATCGCGCCATTGGAGAGCCGATTGCTGCCGTAGAGGATGGTAAGGACGATCGATCCAGAGCTGCAATAGGTCGGCGGAAATTGTCCTTGGGCTCTGCGATCGCGTAGCTACGCCGACAAAAGCCATGATTGGTGTCGTTTCCTCAGAACGGAAGCGTGAAAACATGTACTCGTTACTCCGAGACAACACGCCGAGTTAACTTTCTAACTCCATTGGCCTTTCCCCAGCGATAACGCCTCGACTTCCTTGCCTAAGAGACTGGAGGGACTGAAAGGCTTACTACCTGCGCCAACGTATCCGTCAACATGTGGTCGCGGGAAGGTTGGGGTCATCGAGTTTCCCCTATTTGCCCCCCAGATACCCGCCGATAAACTCGGACTCTCGAGGACAAAAAATATATGAGAAAACCGGCTCCCAGAGTGGGTTTACCGGTCGTTGATAGAGATTATTGGGTTATTTGATGATGGAGCTAAGCGGACTCGAACCGCTGGCCCCCTCAATGCCATTGAGGTGCTCTACCAGCTGAGCTATAGCCCCATAGTGAGACTGTCATCCTAGCTTGCGATTTCCAGATTCGTCAAGCGACGGCAGCACTCTCACTCGGAATCCGTGCAGCACAGACGAGTGTCAGGCAAACATGACAGAGACGCAACGTTGCTTTTCCGTTACCCTCCAAAGTAGGGGGAGCCCGTAAGTAAATTTGTTGCACGAGCGTTTGGGCAATATTCCAGCTTGCTTCGCCGAGCAAGGGTCCGAGTTAAAGCTCCATAGCATTGTCGACCATGACACAATCCGCGATGCACTGGCGACGGTTGAGCGGCATCGTCGCCGTCCAAGGCTCGATTTCTTTGGGCTGGGTCATTTACGTTCTCTATTTGCCCGACTTGCTCGTTCGACTGGGCTTTCCGCAGGAGTTGGCCGGAGTTCTCATACTCTTGGAACATGCCCTTGAGGCGATCGTCCAGCCGCTCTTCGGTCATCTCGCCGATCGCTCGGAGCGCGAACGCGGAACTCGTTTCCCCTGGATTATCTCCGGCGTGGTCTTGGCATCGGCGTGCTTCCTGGCAATCCCCGCGATCGCACTCTTCCTATCGCCGGCAAGTCCCTGGCGCTGGATGTTACCGGCAACAGCAGTGCTATGGGCTTCAGCAATGGCTGTTTTTCGCAGTCCTGTCGTTGCTTTGCTCGCACGTGCTGCACCCAAACCCCAACTGCCGATCGCGGCCAGTTGCCTGACCTTGATTCAGCAGTGCATTAATGCCATTAGGTTCTCCGCATTCGGCTTTATACTCGGCATCGGTCCGTTATTTACCTTTGCAACTGGCACGTTCGTCCTTTTAGGCGCTGCTACGCTCTTGCGTCGAGTCACGCCGGTGCCTGCATCACCAGCACCAGTGCGCAACGAACCCGCGCCAGCGATCTCCGTTCCGGCGATCGTCGCCATTATTGGAACGGGTATCGGGCTCTGCTGGGGGGTACGTTTCCTTTTCGCTGGGTTGACTCAAACAGTCGCACTGCGGTTTAGCGAAGCGTCCGGAGACTGGGCACTGCTGGGGTTTAATGTGTTGGTCGCCCTGACTGCCTTACCGGCAGGATGGGTTGCCAGCCAAATCGGCAATACGCGTGCGATGGCGATCGCCACGATTGCCACGGCTCTGCTCCTCGGGATTGTCTCGTCTAACGCACCCATGGCGATCTTTCTTGTAAGTGCGGCTGTCATGAGTTTTACCCTCAGCACGGTTCTGAACGGCATGGTTCCCTTCGTTCTGGAGTTAGTCCCCGAATCTAGGGCCAGTTTGGGGGTCGGTACGTTTTTTGGCGCATTCAGCGGTGCAATTGTCTTCTTCGAACTAGCATTTGCTCGTTTTCAGGGTCCGGACGCAGGGATGCTTCCGGGGATGACAGTCCTCACGATCGCCAGCGGCTTCATCGCACTTGGCTGGTGGCAGCTTCGGCAACGAGATCGGCAGTTCCCTTGACGTTCGCAAAACCGAGCAAGCTGCCGTTACACGCAGTTAGCCGTAACACGCAGTTAAAAGTCTTAGGGACTTCCGAAACAGCCAAAGCGTCAGTCCCGAGTCTGTGGATTAGCCTGAAATTGGCGTGGCGAAGTGCAGGTTGGATCCGCGCGATCGCCAACAGTAAGCGTTTAGAGCATTTGGATAGTCCAGTCGCTTGTCCGGCGCGATCGCGGTTGCTAAGCCAACCAACACGCCGCGGGCAACAACAGATACTCCAAAAAGAACAACTTCCAGATGAACTGGTAAAAGCTGACAATTTCCGGTTTGCGGTCGAGATCGACGCCTCGGCTGCGCCACCACAAGCCGCCGAGCAACAAAAAATGCGTTGCTACGAGGAAAACTGGGTTCAGATCCACCTCCCAGACTAAGCTGACAGCTATCAATCCGAGATAGCAGCTGCTGGCAATCCAGCGCGCGATGTTAAACACCGAGCGTTTCCCAAGCAGGATTGTCAGCGTCGTGATGTTGAACTGCTTGTCGCCTTCAAGGTCGGGAACGTCTTTAAAGATCGCGATCGCAATCGTAAAAACAAAAATAAATCCACTCAGCGCCCACACCGACGGTGTCAGCAGTTCCCGTCCGGCGATCGCACTCGTGAAGTGCAAGAACAACCCCAGATTCACGACTACGCCACGGACGAACAAAATGCACAGGGCCGCGAGCAACGGCGATCGCTTCAAGCGGATCGGCGGCAGCGAATACGCTGTGCCGACGATTAGGCTGGTGGCAATGGTTGCGAATAGCCAGCGCCCAGACAGGGCCGCGATCGCCAAGGCCGAGCTGCCGGATAGCCCGACCAGCCATCGTGCTTGTGCGGGGGCGAACTCGCCGGCTGCAATAGGTAGGTGCGGTTTGTTGATGCGATCGATACCGACGTCGGTCAATTGATTGAGTCCGACTATATAAATGTTGCCGCCCAGGCATGCCAACCAGGCGATCGCTGCCACGCTCGCCCCAGATAGTGACTGCTCGCCGACGGTGTCGACCGCGATCGCGTAGAGCGCCCAAACGCTCAAACTAGTGCCAATCACCGTATGCGGGCGCGAGAACGTCCAGAAACTCTGCAGCCACGCCCTCGGCTCGCGCCAAAAACTTCGCGGTTGGGTACCAGAGGGTTGGCTCATAGCTCTCGTTGGGTAAAGATGCCGATCCAAAGGCTGGCGCGATCGCACTCGACGTAATTCCCATATCGAACGAGGGGAGCGATCGCAGGCTCGGTCGCGAATTCGGAAGGTTTAAGGGAGTCGCCTGCGCTGCTAGAGTGCTCGAGAGTACTCGGACTTACGAGCTGCAAGCAACCCAAAGCGAATCAGCCCGCGGGCGTAGCCCTTACTCATCAATCCCAGCGATAAAGCAGCTTGAACGGTTTGCCAACCGCTGGAGACCAACCCTTGAATTGTCTCTAGGTTGAAGGCAGAGGCAATGACGACATCCCAAAATGGCGCAACAGCGGCGGACCAATCCGCCGTCAGGATTCCCTCCCAACCGAGCGCGCGCGCGATCTCTTCGTAGTCCGGTAAAGAGATGACATAGGGCAAGCAATACACGCGATAGATCTCGTTCAGATGGCGGCGCTCCTCATCTGTCAGCGCACCGGCCAGCGAAGCGGTCGGCCGGTGGCACCACGTTGCCATTAAAAAAAGTCCTCCCGGTCGCAGGACGCGATCGCATTCGCGCAGGAACTTTGCTTTGTCGGGCATGTGTTCGCCGCTCTCCAACGACCAGACTATGTCGAAGCTGTTGTCGGGAAATGGCATGGCTAGCGCGTCGGCCACTTCAAATCGGACGCGGTCGTCCAACCCGGCTGCTGCCGCGCGCTCGCTAGCGCGATCGGCTTGCACCGGCGATAGGGTGATGCCCGTTGCGCGGGCGTTGAAGGTTTCGGCCAAATACAGCGTGCTGCCGCCAATGCCGCAGCCCACGTCCAGGATCTGCTGCGGGCGATCTTCGCTTGCGCTCGGCGTCCCCGCTTTTACCCCCCAATTCCAAAACTCTTCGATGAGATCGATTTGCGCTTGGCGGCGGGGCACGCGTCGCGTCCCCGAGCGACCGTAATATCCGTGGTGCATGTGCTCGCCCCAAGTGCGCTCCCACAGGGCACTCGAAGCATCGTAAAACCGCCGGATATCGCGATTGAGGGTCGAACTCACAATGGCATTAACTCCGCACGTTGACTGCAAGTAATGTAAAAGCTGCCGGTGCGGCGATCGCGCGCGGCCCGAGCCTGCGGAGATGCTAGCATTTGGCGAGCGAGTACTGAGGTGAAAACCCATGGCCGATCCGCTCACGCCGCAAGTCAGCGATCGCATCTGCGCCCACATGAATGACGATCATGCCGAAGCCGTGTTGCTATACGCGCGTATTTTTGGTCAAACGCCGCAGGCAACCGCCGCGCGCATGGAGTCGATCGACACCGAGGGCATGAACCTCACCGCCGATGTAGCTGGACAGCCGACTCCGGTGCGCGTTAGCTTCGAGCAACCGCTACAAACCTCAGAAGATGCACACCACACATTAATCGATATGGTGAAGCAAGCTCGCCAGCAAGCCCAAGCAGCCGGCGCATCCTGACCGAGTCATCCTGACGTATCGTTTTAGATCCAGGCAGTCCCATTAGTTTTGGGAACCGATCGCAATGCAGGGACGGGCGATCGCTTCGCACCGAACGTCGAGTGCAGCCCCGAAGCTTAGCGGGTGTGGGGACAACCGGCGATTCCGCAGGCAGGAGCCCTGAAGTGCGATGCTCGTGCTGAGTTGTAAGCAAGGCAAAGTGAGGGTTCTGCACCCGCACTTCCCTTCACTGAACTGGACTAATCCTCGGACGATGGGTGCGGGGACACTACACGGCACGGGCGAAACGACAGGCGATGCTGCGGTGACGGCCCGTATCGCTGTAGAGCCTGGCCGTGGGCAGGTGTGCCATAGCCTTTGTTACTGGCCAGATAGTACTCGGGGTAGCGCTGGGCAAAGCGGGCGATCAAATCGTCGCGCCACACCTTAGCCAGGATGCTCGCTGCCGCAATTGCGGGGGAGCGGCGATCGCCGCCAACCATCGGCACCTGCTCCATCGGCAACTCCGGCAAAGCGAAGCGCCCGTCGACCAAGCACAGTGCTGGACGCGGCGCGAGCTTCAGCACCGCTCGCCGCATTGCCCGTAGCGATGCTTGCAAAATGTTGATGCGATCGATTTCTGCCGCGGTGGCGTAACCAATCCGCCAGTCGAATGCCAGCTCCTGCAGGTAACCGACTAACTTGCGGCGGCGCAGCGGCGTCAGCTGCTTACTATCTTTTACTTCCAATTCAACGAGTTGGGGCAGCGCCGACTGCGGCATCACAACTGCCGCCGCAACCACCGGACCGAACAGCGCGCCGCGTCCCACCTCATCGACCCCCGCCAAGAGCGTCTGGGGATCGACCGACGGTCCGAGTTCCCATACGGGTGGATCGCCCTTGCGATCGGGTGGAGTAGCAGAGGAATGCATAACAGTCATCGTAACGATATACAAGTAGTAGTGGGTTGCAGCCAAGCAAGGCAGGGCCTTCAAGCAATTTTGGCTAACCCGATTGAACTAGCAATGGTGCAATCCTATCTTGATTTCTTATGAAAAATTTCGCCTTTCCGCTGCTCTTTTATCTCTTTGCCTGCCTCATAGAGGATGCTAAGTAACTAAGAGACTTAGGTCTTAAAATACATCAGTCAATTGTTTGCTGGTACTCCCAGCAGCATCGAGGTTTCACCCAAATCTAAAGGTCGGCTGAGGATTGAGTGTGAAGAGGTTTGGTCTTTTGTCGGCTGCAACTAAAACCACATCAAATTTATAAGCTGCTATTCGCGCCCCTAACTCAACGTTCGGGCAAGAGAATCGACGCTTGGGGACGATTCTCTTGCCCGTGAGTGGAAGCATTAATTGCGTGCGGGCGGTGGCAACTTACTCGATTTCAATTGATGTTGGCGGGCCGTCACTGGATGAGGGACCGCTACTGGCTGTCAGTGGTTTGCGGAAGTCTGCATAAAGGCGATCGCGCCACTCGAAGAACGGTGCGAAGGCGCTATCGTCGCCGAGTCCGGGCACGCCTTTGCCGGCCAATCCGGCCGGAATATCGAGATAGGTGCGATCGGGGAATTTGAGCGTGATGCTCAGCGCCGCCACCGTCAGGTCCGCCAGCGTCACCGCGTCGCCAATCAGGTACGAACGGTTCTGCAACATCAAACACAATGCTTCGAGATCTTGCCTGAGCCCGTCTGTTGCATACTTCAGCGCATCGCCGCTTGCACCAACGCCCGCACCCAAGACGTCTAGTAACTCGCCCGGTACGGCCCCGACAATCGTTTTGACGAAATCCGGTGTGTCGTCCGGTAGCACTGCCGTGCGCAGATTCTGGTTGTGCGCGATCGCGCCCAGAAATGCTTGGCGGGCCTTCAGCCCGATCGACTCGTCCGCCCACTCTTCCATCATCAAGCACAATCCGCGTTGGTAAGGCTCGGTCGGCAGCAGTGCCGGTTCGGGATATTTGCGCTCCAGATACAGTGCGATTTCGGTCGAATCGCCGACGTAAATTTCGCCGTCTTTGATTACGGGGACCTGACGCCGTCCCGATGCCTGCATGAGCTCGAACTGCCCGACACCGGGCGTTACCTCAACCTTGTGGTAGTCCACGCCTTTAAAGTCGAGGATCAACCGAACTTTCTCGGAAAATTGCGACAATTCAAACTGATATAGCTCGATCATGGGTCGTTACCTCGACTCGCCTCTAAAACGTTACACCAATTTTTCAGGAAGCCGAACCCGCAAACGCGATCGCTGCCGGTTGAGGACTCACCCTGAATGTATTGATAACGAACACCAGCCTGCGATTTAATCCGTCGTGCTAACGCGCGGCAGTCGGTGCTTGAAACCGCACAGAATTTCCCAAGAAATCGTTCCCAGTTTCTGCGCCCATTCGTCGGCAGAAATGGCAGCATTGCCATCTGTACCCAGCAATACCGCCGTTTCGCCCGCTTGCACGTCGGGTACGGCATCGACATCGAGCATGAGCTGGTCCATCGCGATCGCTCCGATCTGCCGGACGCGCTGCCCCCGCAGCAACACCTCCAGGCGATTGGACAGATTGCGCGGTACGCCGTCGGCATAGCCGATCCCCACCACTGCCACCCGAAGCGGTCGGTCGGTCACGAACAGGTGCCCGTAGCTGACGCCCGAGCCTGCGGGAATGGTTTTGACTTGCGTGACCCGAGCCTTCACCTGCATCACCGGACGTAAAGCCACTGCCTCGCGCAGGTGTGCTGCTGGATAAAGCCCGTAAAGCGCCAGCCCCACGCGGACTAAGTCATAGTGCAGCGCGCGATCGCTTAGCATCGCGGCTGAGTTCGCTAAATGCAGGCGCGGCGGGGCGAGGTTGGCAGCTCGGAGTGCCCCAATCGCCTCGGTAAAACGTCGGTGCTGTTGGCGCGCGATCGTCGGATCGGGGTCGTCAGCTGTCGCCAGGTGCGAATAAACGCTGGCTACCGACAAGTTCGGCAGCTGGGCGACGAAACGCCCGAATCCAACCGCATCCGTCCACAGCGTTCCCAAACGCGACATGCCCGTATCGAGCTTGAGATGGACGGGTAACGTTTGCCCCAGTGCTGCCAGCGTTTCGGAAAAGACCAGTGCCTGTTGCACCGCTCCTAAGGTCGGCTGTAATTTCCAGCGCGCGATCGCCTCGACCTCTTCGGGCGTGTTGCTCGCTCCTAGTAATAAGATGGGTGCCTCAATGCCTCCAGCCCGAAGCTCCACCCCTTCCTGCAGTGTTGCTACGGCCAGCCAACTAGCCCCGGCTGCTAGCACCGTTTGGGCAACCTTCAATGCACCGTGACCGTAAGCATCGGCTTTGACGACTGCCATCAGATCGGTTTGCGGACCGAGCAACTGCCTGAGGTGACGGACGTTAGTGCTCAGCGCACGATCGCTAATTTCGACCCAAGCCCGCTGGCGAACTACTTGTTGCGCCGATGCGATCTGTCCCGGCTGTGCCAATAGCGCCGGAAGCTGTTCCCAACTCAGCACCGTTTCTAATCCTCGAATGCAGCGGTTATTCCGGTCAAAATTAAAACTACTCCACATTTAGCGAGTAGCAAACTGAGGATTTGTTCCGCTCGGGAACGAAACCGAACCTCCCATTTTCTAGGTGCCTGGCAGGGTTGGAGTTGCTGCAAAGTGGTTGCGTAGGTTTCTAAATCCCCCTCGGCAAGAGACTTGCAACGGTTTTTACATGGATCCAACCCTATGCTAATATCTGGAGTAATATTAACCCAACCTCTACCGATACCATGGGCAAGGTTCTGGTGTTGAATGCCTCCTACGAGCCGCTAAACCTTACGAGTTGGAGGCGGGCGGTCGTGCTCCTTCTCAAGGGTAAGGCCGAGCAGCTCGAGCACAATGGCAAACTTGTTTATACTCAATTCCCGCTCCCGACCGTTATCCGCTTGCGCCATTACGTTCGCGTTCCCTATAAAGAGATTCCCCTCACCCGTCGCAACATCCTCGAACGCGACAACAATATGTGTCAGTACTGCGGCACCCGCAACGAACAACTGACTCTCGACCACGTCCTTCCCCGCTCGCGAGGCGGTCCCGAAACCTGGGAGAACATCGTCGCCGCTTGCGTCCGCTGTAATGTCAGGAAAGGCAGCCGCACGCCCCGCGAAGCCAACATGCCGCTCAACCGCCATCCGCGTCGTCCCCACAGCAGTCTCCATTTCGAGCTAACGCGGCACCTCCAAGGCGATCGCAACCAAGAGTGGAAGAAGTACGTCATTGGCGCTTAGGGTTTAGTTTTCTCCACGCATCCTACCCCTGCCTCCCGATATATCGATAAATTCAAGCCGGTTGTCCGAGCGCGACCGTATAGATTTCATGGGCTTAGACTTAAAAAAAGACATAGATAGGCAAGGTGACTGTCTTTTTGTTGTTTCCCGAGCGTAACTACAATCTTGGATAGCTGATTGGTTGGGCGATGGTATTGAAAATACACCCGATAGATTCACTCAAATAAGAACCTTGCAAGGTCGTACTTGGTGCAGTCGGCAACCTCACCGATAGCTAAAGCTTTCCTCCAGTTTCGAGTAGAACAGGCTCTTGCAATTCAGCCTCGTATTCTCTCCTTCAATCCGAGTCATACAAGTCCGATCGGCGCATCAAACCGCAATGTCGCTGGTACGGGATTCAGGGTCGCTCGGGCGATCGCCAGCTGGTGTCGGCCCCGTCGGCACAAGAGATCAGCTACCGGGGGCGCAAGGTTAAGGGTGGCATCGCGCTTTACACGGTTGGCACCGACCGAGCAAAGGAGCTCATTTACGCGCAGCTGCGAGTGTCCGAGCCGGGCGAGCGCTTCGTGAACTTCCCGAACCGTTTGGAGGCGCGCTACTACTCCGGACTTTGTTCGGAAGTGCAGATGATTCACCATCGCAACGGGATTGCGTCAGTGCGATGGGTCGAGGTTGCGCCTGTCGCTTCTAACGAACCGCTCGCCTGCGCAGTGTCTGCATTCGGTCATTCGCCCACCTGGTGCGCTCGGCACAGGAGTGGAAGGCTGGTGTGAAAGTGGCGAAGTACGCGATCGCTGCTAACCTCAACGAGAACGACTTACCCGATGACCTGCGCGCGGCAGTGGAGCAAGCAAAGGCAGAATCGCTCCCAAAGTCCCGAGGTGCGGAGGCGATCGCGCAGGAGATCCTGAGCTGGAGCGGGTCCTTGCAGTAATGCTGGCAGCGGGACAGTTTAAGACGCGATCGCTGCTAGTCGTGGCGACGATGACCGTGGGGCTGGCGCTGTGGCGGGGGCGCTATGGGCTGCTGGTGCTGGGTGGGGTAGCGATCGCGCTGACTTGGCGAGGGTAAGCGATCGCGCGCGCTACGCAAACTCGTCGATAGCCTGCTCTCTGGGAATCTCCCAGAAGTACTGCACGCCAGAGCGCCATCCGAAATACAGGGCGCGGTTAATCATTCCTCTGCCCTCGGCAAGCTCGCGCTGAACCAGGGGAATCGCCATCCGGAGGGACTCCAGCTGTTCGGAGCGGCGCAGGTCGGCATCGAGCAGGAGAATCAGCCCGCCGTGAACTTCGGAGGCTCGGGCGATCGCCTCAAAGTCTTTAACGTTGGCGGTTACCAGAATTCTGTCTTCTTTGTATGCGAGAGCCCAAACTTCGCGATCCGAGCGCCCGCAATGCCCGCGATTTCTGATTGAGACCGCGTCAACCAGATCCTCTTCGCAGAGAGTCTGAGCGATGTTGGGAGAGAGGTTCTCGTCGAGCAGCAGTTTGAGGCTTTCCGTGGCTTCAGGCACGAGGATTGGAGCGGGCGTAGACCTGAGCAAAGCGCAGATCCTGCTCGGACAAGAATGGGTAGTCCTCTAGAATCTCAGCCTCAGTTGCAGCGTCAGGACTGCGGTCCAGCATGCTACCGATGTGGTAGGCCGTCAGCCGAGAGTTCGGAAAGACTGGCTCGCCGCCCATTATGCTAGGGTCCTCCGTCAACCCAGCTCTCCAATTCGCGTAGTCAGGGTAGGCTCTGCTCTCAAAACCTTTTGCTTTCGCAGTAACCATGCCGCGCACCTCCGTAGTGGTGTGCTTCTCGCTCGTACTCCAATCGTACAACCCGCTTGCGAGCACACTCGTTCTCGGTTGGTACTCGCCAGTCTCCGCATTTCCTGCATAGTTGACCAATTCGCAATCGCAACCCCAGGAAAGCGCTTGGCGAGAGTATCACGGCAGTAGTCATCGCACTCGCAGAGCCCGACGAACCGGAACCCGCCGAGCTGGAGTGCGGCAAACGGGAAGCCCGCACCCACCCCCGAGCAGAGGACGAGCTGGTTCAAAGGTTCTTCCGTCATCACCCGTGTTCGGGGCGCGATCGCCCGCATTCAGAGAGCCCCGTCCGATGACCCCAAACCCAGACCCAGAGAGAACTTGAGGTCACTGGACAGCTATTGCGACATGGTTGCGAGTGTCCTACGACTCAACCCCTTGCCATGACTGCACTTCAGGGTAGCGGGACAAGGTGTCTGGTGACACCCCTCAGTTCAGGTCGCCGCGCGCGTAAAGCGATCGCTGGCCGCTGCGATCGCGCAGCACTGACCGACATCGCGTCTCCCAGAGATCGCATACATTCTCCGGTCAGTGGAAGAGCCGGCAGAACTGCTCTCAGGGTACTCTCAGGCGCGATCGCGCAGGACGCGCTTCCCTTCCACGCGCGGAACTCCACATCCCTTTCGCCGCACCACCGACCCAGCGAAAACTAGCGGGTTTCTAAGGGAACTCTGCTCGACCCTGCGCTTGCGTCCGAGCAGACTGCCAGCCGCTCGACCGGACTCGCTACTGGCTGATTGGGTAGACATGCCTTGCGCTGAACCAGCTGGGTAAAGTTACCCCACCCTGGTGTGCAAGATATGTGCAGGCGGAAATGCCAACCGCTGAAAGGAGGGCGAACGACGGGACTCGAACCCGCGAGTGGTGGAACCACAATCCACTGCCTTAACCACTTGGCTACGCTCGCCGTAAACGGCTTCTCATTGTAACACCATAGCCTTACTGCATTGCGGTATGGACTTCGGTTACGCTGAGAACAGAAGCCAGAGGTTAACTCATGAAGTTACTGAATCTCGCAGCTGCGGCTGGAGGTGTGGTTGTAGCAGGCATCGGACTTGCCTTCGCGATCGCCAATCCCGGGCGAGATGCCTATGAGACCTACGCTGTCGAACGCTTGAGCGCGTATCTCAAAGATGAGGTCTGCCAGCAAGTTCCCCAAGTCGGTCGTGGTTTATGTAGGACTGCCGTAGATTCATCCCAACCTTTGCTGCGCGAGCTTGTTGCCGAGGGTACCGAGCGGCAGAACTTTCTCTTTTTCAGCATCTATCGCACGGATTTGCAACTCGATGCACTGCTCCCCGACCGTTTCGACCTACCTGGTGGCTATCGAGCTGAAACTGTAGGGGCATTTCAAAATTTCTACATCTATGACGTCGGAGAGCAAGGCGATCGCGACGGAGAACGCTAGAGATCCGAGATGGCTGCAGCCATAGCAAAGTCTGCATCGGTGAGACCCCCAGCATCGTGGGTCGTCAAGGCAATCGTGACCTTGTTGTAAGAAATTGCCAAATCGGGGTGATGTCCAGCGGCTTCAGCCGGCTCGACTAATTTATTCACGAAGGCGATCGCCTCAACGAACCCAGCAAATTCTCGCGTACATTCAATCTGGTTTCCATTCAGATGCCAACCAGGACATCGAGCTAGGTTTGCCCGGATGGCTTCAGTGCAGAGTAGTATCGCCATTATCGACTTCCTCCATACCAGTTTCCGAAAGTTAGGTTGCGTATGGATCGCCACAAACTGCTCGAGGTCAAAGACCTAGTGGCGCGCTCAGAAACAAACTCGCGGGTGTTGATTTGCCAAGACGTATGCACTTGTAATAAGGGGGAGGAGTCCAGACGCAGCTGGCATGATCCGATGTTGAAGTGCATGCAAGTTAATCCTAAAACTATCCGCTCCCGCAGCGATACAAAAATCGCTAGCGGGAGCGGTCTAGTCGGGTTGCCTTTGTCAACACCTAACTGCCGGGAGGATCGCCTGCAGCTCAATTGTTAGATAGACCAGCTATCTCCGATCTCAGAAGAGAAAACAACTTACTGCTAGAGAACAGCCCCGACACACAGCCGGCTCTCGTCAACCAGGAAACCCACAAATTTACTACCACTACCCATGGGCATCACCTCCTTTACTCCTAAACGGAATTAAAACTCTATTAACTTGCAAGCATCAAAGCTCGCTGACCGCAAGTTTAACACATCAACCCGATGTGCTCGGCACCCATATCGCGTGAATCTGGATTAATTCGTAGTCTATTAGCCCTTGCCCTTTCGTGCAATCACGAGAATGCAACTCAGCTTATTGAGAATAAATTCGTCCTTTGTGACTCATGCAGTGCTTCAGTTCCAAATCCCGTCCTAGCCTGGAACTCCGCATATTTTTTCCCTTGCTAAGTGGGTGAATACCCGGTAGGGGGATTGAGGAAACTTGACAAAATCGGCATTCTATAAGGGTGTGCTAAGGTTCCCTGAGACAGATAGTTGAGGACAAAGCTCGTGAAGATGCGCGCGCTCGCGACTCTCGCCTTGCTGGTGCTGACGCTGCTTGGCTGCAGCCAGCAATCGGAAACCGAAGAGACTGACGATCCGGCATCTGCCGCGGGCACTGCGAGCCCGAAAGCTAACGAGCTCGCCCTCGAAGTGAGTGGCGAGGCGTATGTTCGAGACGGCTTTACAACTAAAGACGGGTGGGAGCTCGAGTTCGATCGCGTGTATGTAACACTAGCGGACGTGGTGGCTTATCAGGTTGAGAGCGGCTTCGACCCCAGTCAAAGCGGCGACGTGGAGACAGCGGTGGCGGTGACGTTGTTACCCGGTCCGTTGGCTGTAAACTTGGCAGCGGGAGATGAGAGTTTCGTGCGGGCAGCGACCGTGCAAGACGCACCGTCGGGAACATACAACGCCCTATCGTGGAAGCTCATACCGGCTCAAGCCGGACCCGCCAAAGATTCCACCGTGTTCTTGGGCGGAACGGCCGCGAAGGGCGAGCAAACCTATTTTTTCACCATTAGCTTCGACCGGTCTTTGTCTTACCTGTGTGGCGAATACGTAGGCGAAGCGCGTAAAGGCGTGCTCGAAGCCGGCACAGATGCGGCAGTGGAAGCCACGTTTCATTTCGACCACATCTTCGGTGACGCGGATGCCCCAGCAGACGACGAGATCAATGCTGGCGCAGTCGGGTTCGAACCTTTCACGGCATTTACCCAGGGCCCGTCGCTGATTGCTGAGGGCTTAGACGCCATTCAGAGCGAGCTCACGGAAGAGCAGTACCAAAAATTGACCGCCGCGCTCGAGAACCTCGGGCACGTTGGCGAAGGACACTGCCAGCTTCAAGCAGACGCAGACTAGTCGCCGCGCAGGTGCCGGGTTGGCACGGATGCAGCGAGCAACACAAACGCTGGCGTGTAGATCTGATGTGCAGAGCTTATGAGATGGCATCTTTTACCACTGCTGGCGGCCCCGGTTATCGGGATAGCAGCCAGTACAACTATCGTGCGGGCTCACGGTTCGGCAATCGACTACCGCCGTGCGGAGGCAATCGAATTGCGCGCTACCTTCGATAGCGGCGAACCGATGGCCGGTGCGCAAGTAACGGTGTATGCGCCCTACCGTCCCACGGAGCCCTGGCTCAAGGGGACGACAGATGCAGGCGGACGGTTTACATTTTTGCCCGATCCCAAGCGGGCTGGAAGTTGGGATGTCAAAGTCAGACTGGCCGGACACGGCACTATCGTTAGCATACCGGGAGCCGAAGAAGATGAGGTCACTACCCTTGCGCAGACCGAGTGGTCGAGTCATAGCGGGTACACGCCGCTGCAGACAGCTGTAATGGCAGCTGCGGGCATCTGGGGATGCGTTGGCACGGCACTGTTTTTCAGTCGCGATCGCCAACCCGGCAATCGCCCTCCGAGCAAACGATCCGAACGCAAGCGAGACTGATGCGATGCACGTACCGGACGGACTGCTCCCTCCCAGCACGGCGATCGCGGGATATGCCATTACCGGTGGCATGACATGGTATTGCCTGCGGAAAATCGAGCGCGGGAACTACCCGAGCGAGAAGATTCCTAAGGCATCCCTGCTGACTGCAGGATTTTTCGTAGCATCACTCATTCACATACCAATACCGCCAGCAAGCATTCACTTAGTCCTCAACGGCATGATGGGCGTGACATTAGGGTACTTTGCCTTTCCGGCAGTCCTGGTGGGCTTGTTTTTCCAGACCGTGCTATTCCAGCACGGGGGGCTGTCTACACTTGGGGTTAACACAGCCATGATGGGAATTCCCGCGTTGCTAGCCTATGGGTTGTTTCGTTTGCTCGCACGACGGAGCTGCATTCGGCCGGCGCGGGCGATCGCAGCTGGTTTTTGGGCTGGCTCCTTGGCATTAGCATTGTCGGCAGCGATTTTTTGCACGTTGGTGCTCGCGACCCTGCCAGCAGAAATCGATGCGCAGGCAGAACGCACGGCCCTGTGGGCAGCCGCCATCGGTTACGGCATCCAAGCCCCGATCGAAGGAGCGTTTACGGCAATGCTGGTCGGCTTCCTACAACGAGTCAAGCCAGAGCTGTTGGAGGACCGATCGGCGGGAGCCTAGAGAGAGTCAATGAAACTTGCGCTAGACCGCTATGCCTACCTTTGCTCGCCTATCCATCGCTGGGAACAACGCTCGAAACTTCTCGCACTTCTGTCACTGATATTTGCATTTGCCTGCGTCCGCCACCTACTCCTCTTGCCAGCGATGGTCGTCGTGACTGCGGGGCTATATTGGGCTTCGCGGTTGCCGGTCCGCTACCTGCTAAGGCGCTTGCGCTATCCGGGGCTGTTCATTGCCGCAGCAGTAGCATTGTTGCCGTTTGCGGGCGGCGAGACGGCGATCGCGCAGTGGGGACCGCTAACCGTTTGGCTAGAAGGGTGTAAGGCTTTGGTGCTAATTGCAGTGCGGTTCGCCTGCATTCTTACAATTAGCTTAATTTTGTTCGGAACCGCGCCTTTTGCCACCAGTATTAAGGCGATGCGCGCGCTCGGTCTGCCGGCGACCATCGTTGACATGATGTTGCTGACGTATCGTTACCTCGACAGCCTTGGCGATACGCGACTGCGGATGCAGCGTGCGATGCAATTGCGCGGTTTCCAGACACACGGGTGGAACTGCAGGACGCTAGCGATGCTGGCGTCGCTAGCCGGCAGTTTGCTCGTCCGCAGTTACGAACAGTCCCAGCGAGTTTACTATGCCATGCGGTTGCGCGGTTACGGCAACCCTCATTCACGTTTGAGCGTTCCATTCGGTGGCGATGCAAGTGGGCGGCTAGCCTGCGGTATCGTGCTGGCGCTCGCGACGGTTTTTGTGGCAGCCGAATTGCTGTTGCAGGTTGGCGCTGTGAGCTGAGGCTCGAAGCAGCAAAGCCCATTTTCTGTATGCTTTTCAGGCAAAGAAGAATGACCTCACTGGCTCCTCGACCCTCCCAAACAATCGAAACCGACGTCAGCAGAGCGTTGGCAGTCGAGCATCTGAGTTTCTGCTATCCCACTGGCAAACAAGTGTTGGATGACATTTTCTTGGAGATTCGAGCAAACGAGCGCGTCGGGTTGGTGGGACCGAATGGTTCCGGCAAGACCACCTTATTTCTATTGTTATGCGGAGTGTTAGCGGGCGAGGGACTAATCAGCGTATTCGGCCGACAGGTTATCCCGGGGGAATTCCGCCCGGAGGTGGGGTTGGTGTTTCAGAATCCGGACGACCAGTTGTTTTGCCCGACCGTCCGCGATGACGTGGCGTTCGGGCCGCAGAACTTACAACTGGCCACTGAGGAGATCGACCGCCGGGTCCGAGATGCGCTCGCATTAGCAGGCGTGTCGGCGCTAACGGAACGCGTCCCTCACCAGCTTTCGGGCGGCGAGAAGTGCATGGTGGCGATCGCCGCCGTGTTGGCAATGCAGCCGCAGTTAGTGCTATACGACGAACCGAGTGCCAATCTGGATTTGCGCGCGCGGCGGCGACTGATCGAATTTCTGCAGTCGGCGCGGCAGTCAATGCTGATTTCGTCCCACGACCTGGAAATGGTCCTAGAGGTGTGCGATCGTGTCGTGCTTCTCGATGGCGGCCGGATCGTTGCCGATGGCGCGCCGGCAGTCGTACTGGGCAATCGCGCCCTGATGGAAGCACACGGATTGGAAAAGCCTCATTCGCTCTCGCCCCATCACCGCGACGCTACTGGCGAGCAGGCCTAGACTTGCCGTCGGCGCATTCCAGCTCCCCATTTCTTGCGCACACTAGGGTTTGGGGGGGCTAGATGCATCCGAATTGCTCGATAGCAACTCAACGGAAGATAGGGCACTTGAATCACTAGGAAAGAGTCCGGGCTCTAACTACTCCGGGCGGGTCCACTGCCGGTCAGCTGAGAACCGATTCGAGTTGGTGCTGCTGCCACAACGAACGGTATAACCCCGGTCGTGCGAGTAACTCATCGTGCGTGCCGGAATCCACAACCCGTCCGGAATCCATCACCAGGATGCGATCGGTCTTCGCTGCCGCCGATAGCTGATGCGTGACAAACAAAATCGTGCGCTGCTGCACGCCATTTGCCAGCTCTGCCAGAATCCGCGTCGCAGTTTGGTTATCCACGCTGGAGAGGGCATCGTCGAGGATTAATACGGGTGCCCGTGCTATCAATGCGCGGGCAAGGGACGTGCGCTGGCGCTGACCGCCCGACAGGGTGATACCGCGCTCGCCGACGATCGTGTCGTACTGCCGCGGGAACGTAACGATCTCGTTGTGGATTTGAGACTGCTTCGCTGCCCCTTCGACTTCGGAGAGATCGCTGAGCGGATTGACGTAAGCAATGTTATTGCCAACACTCGTGCTGAACAAGAAACTGTCCTGTGGCACGTAGGCGATCGCCTGCCGCAAGTCGTTCAGGGCAATCTCGGTAATATCGATGCCGTCAAGGAAGAGCTGACCCGGTGCGATATCCAGCAAGCGCGGTAGTGCGTTCGCCAAGGTTGACTTCCCCGCTCCGATCGTGCCGACTACAGCCACGGTCTCGCCCGGTTCGATTGCGAAGCCGACGCAATCGAGTGCCGGCGCGCGCGCGCCGGGAAATGTGTAGGTGAGGTCGCGCGCCTCGATGCGACCCCGCACGTTTTCTAGCGGCAAAACCGTCGCGTCCGGCTCCGACTGGATCTGCGGCTCGGCATTGAGGATGGCCTCGACGCGATCGACGCTAACTTCCCCGCGCTGATAAGCCGTGATTGTGAAGCCTAGTAGCGCGATCGGGAACACCAAGCGTTGGGCAAACACGATCAACTCCAAGAAGTTGCCGTTCGTAATGACACCGCTTGCCAATGCCTGCGATCCTTGCCAGACCAGCACCAACAAGCTTGCTGACGCCAAGCCCTCGATCAGCGGAAACAACAAGTTGCGCGATCGCGCCAGCTTCAAATTCGCGTCCAGCAACTGGCGATTGAGCCGCCCAAATGCCCGACGCTGGTTGTCTTCCTGAGAGTAGATCTTGACCAGTGCGATCCCGCTCATGTCTTCTTGGATCGCCTCGCTTACGTCCGAAAGCCGCTCTTGCACCTGACGCTGTTCCTCGCGCAGGCGATCGCTAAACAACTGCACCGTTATTAAAATCAGCGGATACGGTGCCAGTGCCAACACGCTCAAGCGCAAGTCGATTGCCAACATGACCGGTAGCGTTAGCGCGTAAGCAAAAATCGTATTCGCCGTGCTGAGGATCGCAAATCCCAGTAGGCGGCGGATGTTATCCACGTCGCTGGTGGCGCGGTTGATCAAATCGCCAACGGAATTCGTTGCAAAATATGATGGCTCCAGGCGCAACAGATGTTGGAAGATTCGCTGCTTGAGGTCGAACTCCACCTCCCGCCCGATACCGAATAACCAAACCCGCGATAGCATCCTGACGATCCACATCACCGATGCCAAGACGGCGATCGAGGCGACGTAGAACCAGAGACTGCCGCTGCTGGTTAAACCTTCGTCGATCGCGTTGCCGATCGCGAGGGGAATATAAACGCTGAGGGCGTTGACGACAAACAACGCGCCGACGCCAAGGGCGACGCGCTGTCGGTGAGGGCGCAAATAAGCGCCGAGTTTTCGTATTCGCGAATATGCCATTTTACAAACTTAATAATTTACGCGTGTTGCCAGATCGGCAGCAATCTGGGGTCGCACCGAGCCGGCACCTTCTTCAAACAGTCTGCGTACGGTGCAGAGCCGTCGGGCAAACGCCCCGCCCGCCCCGCTAGCAGTAAAGACCGCCGATTGCAAAAATTTTGGAGGCACCTCGACGAACGGGAGACGCGTTTTCAAACGTACGGGTCACAATAAAAGAAGTTTACGTGCGGGACTTACGGCTGTCATCTGTCTCGCGAGTGTCCGCGCTGCCCCTAGCAGGATTGGAGACGTTAGGTCATGGCTGGTTTGCGTTATTTCGGGTGGCAGGCGATCGCTGGAAGTTTCATCCTCGGTGGCACCCTTGGCAGTTGTGCGCCGACTCGCTACGCTCAGTGCAGCGAGATGTTCGCGATTGCCAACACCGCCGTTACCGAAGCCCGTGCCCTCACCGACGACGGGCAAACGGACAACCCGCAGGCAATGCTCCAAGCTGCCGACACGATGGAAGCGGCCGCCCAGGACATGGAGACGCTCAAACTTGCCGACGCGCAGTTGCAAGCCTACCGCGCTGACTTCGCGAATATGTACCGCCAAACCTCCGAGTCCACTCGCGCCTTCGTCAAAGCCCGTGAGGAGTTCGATCGCGAGGCGGCCGAAGATGCAAAAGATCGCCTCGAACGCGCCACCGCTGGCGAGCCGCAGCTCGTCTCTAACATCAACACTTACTGCGATAGCGATGATAGCGGCAGCTAACCAGGCACGACCTGCAACCGCGTCTGCTGCGATCGATGCGTGACAGGAGCGCGACCTTGACTAAAACCCACGCCCTCGTCCACGAGTGGTTGACACCGCTTGCCACTGGCGGCTCGGAGCTCGTCGTCAAAGAAATTCTCCAATTCATCGATGCCGACCTCTACGCGCTGATCGACTTCGAGTCGCGCAACGCCAACAGCCATCTCTACGGCCGAGCGATTGGCACCACCTTTCTGCAACATTTCCCTTTTGCTCGGCACGGCATCCAAAAATACCTACCACTGCTACCGCTAGCGATCGAACAGCTCGACTTGCGCGCCTACGATACGATTCTTACGTCATCTCATGCCGTTGCCAAAGGGGTCTTGAGCGCGCCCCACCAAACCCATGTTTGCTATTGTCATACGCCTATGCGGTACGCCTGGGATCTGACCTTCGACTACCTGGCGGCCTCGCGTGCCGGTCGCGGTCTGCCCGGTATCTTGACGCGCTATCTGCTCCACCAATTGCGACAATGGGATGCGATCTCCGCCCACCGCGTCGATTACTTCATCGCTAACTCTCACCACACCGCCCGGCGCATCTGGCGCTGCTACCGTCGCGAAGCCGAAGTCGTCTACCCGCCCGTTCAGCTCTCGCGCTTCCAATATCGCGAGCAAAAAGACGATTTCTACCTCATCGTGTCGCGCCTCGTGAGCTATAAACAGGTTCCCTTAGTCGTCGAAACCTTTAACCGCATCCAGCGCCCGCTCGTCGTTATCGGCGGCGGACCGCAACTAGACGCTCTGCGTCGCCTGGCCCAATCGCCCGTGCGCGTGCTCGGTCCCCAACCCGACGCCGTCGTTGCTGACTATATGAGCCGCGCCAAGGCATTTGTCTATGCAGCTTGCGAGGATTTCGGGATCGCCCTTGTCGAAGCCCAGGCCTGCGGCACGCCTGCGATTGCTTATGGTCGCGGCGGTGCCGCCGAAACCGTTTGCGATCGCGCGGCCGTTGCCGACGGCGCCACCGGCATCCTTTTTCCAGAACAAACGTCCGAAGCCCTAGAGGCAGCTGTCAGGTCCTTTGAAGCCTACGCCGGTGAGTTTGCTCCGGATGTTGCTCGCTCCCGCGCCGAAATGTTTGCGCCATCCGTTTTCAAAAAGCAATATATGGAACACCTGGCACGCTGGGGAGCGCTCTAGCCAGAAACGTCGCAAATGGAAAAATCCGCGCTGGCGTTCGCCAGAATGCCCCAGGTATTGCCCTGTGGCTTTATGATCGGGACTGTGTGGTGTGATGTGTGTTGTGTAGGAGTAAGATGACTGCCCATAGCCAACTTACGTCCGTCAAGTTGCGGGCAGCGCTCTCCCGCGGTTGGGGATTGCCGTTCGGACAATCCCAACGTCGCGGATTCGCGCGCCCTTTTGTTGACGGAGAGGCCGCCAAGCGGTTGTTCGATATCGTCTTTTCACTCGCGGTCTTGGTGCTCTGCCTGCCGCTGTACTTGCTACTCGCGGCCGCGATCGCGATCGACTCGCCCGGACCGATCTTTTACGTGCAAGAGCGCATTGGCAAGAACCGCCAGTACTTCGGCTGCATTAAGTTTCGTACGATGGTGGCGAATGCAGATGAAGTCATGGAAGCTCTCATGGCCGAGTCGCCCGAGCTGCGACAGGAGTTCGAAGAGAACTTTAAGTTGCGCGACGATCCGCGCGTGACAACGGTCGGCAAATTCTTGCGATATACCAGTCTCGATGAATTTCCCCAATTTTGGAACGTGCTTCGAGGCGATATGAGTGTTGTCGGGCCCCGACCGCTCGTGCCAGAAGAACTTTACAAGTACGGCCGTCACATCGAGAAGGTGCTGATGATTCGGCCGGGAATCACGGGGTTGTGGCAGGTTTCTGGACGCAACAACATTCCCTACGAGCGACGGGTGAACATGGACGTTTACTACGTTAACTTCCGTACCTGGGCTTTAGATTCTTGGGTCGTCCTCAAAACCGTTGGAGTCATCTTGTTTCCACAGCAAAGCGGCGGCTACTAATTGCTTTGATTTTGAAATCGGTTCTCGACCTCCCCGCAACAGCGACACGTGTCGTTTCGTTGTTGCGGGCTGTTAATAGGAAAATATTCTTCTTGGCGGGATAGAACTGCTAAGCTACCTCAGCCACATAACACTTTAGCCATAGCTGCAGGAGAACTTCAGCCTGACTTGTCATTGCCAGGCGGCAACGGCTGCTGAGGCATTTTACTGGTAATGCCCGTTGCTCTAGGTATAGGCTTCCGTTAGAGTATGTGGATACTGTGAAATGGTGATGCTGCGCCCGCTGAGGCACACTCTAGCGAACGCCGCCGGTCAAGTCGAGCTGGCTACAAGTCTTTGCATCCATTACTGCCGTGTTTTTGCCGACACTAGCTGCAGCTGCACGATGCCGGTTTTGCGCACGTGTCGCATTTGTACAGTTATGTAGTGCCCTCTTTAACTAAATCGCATCCAGGAAGATAGAGAATGACTCAGCCGAAACGCTCGCTTATCACCGGAATTACCGGTCAAGACGGGTCGTATCTCAGCGAGCTGTTGTTAGAGAAGGGTTATGAGGTACACGGCATAATTCGCCGAACGTCGACGTTCAATACCGATCGTATCGAACACATTTACGTCGATCCCCACTACGCGACGGCGAAGCTATTCCTGCACTACGGCGACCTCACCGACGGAGCGACACTTCGGCGATTGCTTGAGGAGATCCAACCAGTTGAAATCTACAATTTGGGCGCGCAGTCCCACGTCCGCGTAAGTTTCGATTCGCCCGAGTACACTGTCGATACAGTTGGGATGGGGACCCTGCGCCTGCTCGAGGCCATTCGCGACTACCAGCGCCGAACGGGCATTCAGGTACGTTTCTACCAAGCAGGCTCCTCGGAAATGTTTGGGAAGGTTCAGGCTGTTCCCCAGTCGGAGACAACGCCGTTCTATCCGCGCAGTCCTTACGCGTGTGCCAAGGTTTATGCTCATTGGCAAACTGTGAATTATCGCGAGTCCTATGACCTCTTTGCGTGTAATGGTATTTTGTTCAACCACGAATCGCCCCGCCGGGGTGAAACCTTCGTAACGCGAAAGATCACTCGCGCGATCGCGCGGATCGTTGCCGGACAGAAGGATCCCTTATACATGGGCAACCTCGATGCCAAGCGCGATTGGGGCTACGCCAAGGATTATGTCAAAGCCATGTGGCTGATGTTGCAGCAAGACGAGCCGGATGACTACGTCATTGCCACTGGCGAGACTCACTCAGTGCGCGAATTCCTCGAATTGGCGTTCGGATATGTCAATCTCAACTGGGAAGACTACGTGCGTTTCGACCCCCGCTACCTGCGTCCGGCAGAAGTAGAATTGCTAATCGGCGATCCGACTAAAGCTTTGCAGGCGCTGGAGTGGGAGCGTTCGGTAACGTTTCCGGAACTAGTTCGGCTTATGGTCGATGCCGATTTGGCCGCCCTCGGACTGAAGTCGCCGAGCGGGACAGTAGATCCGAACGGGACTCCACACGCCGCGTATGCCCGGCAAGTGCCCAGCATGATAGATGGAGGGCGACCCTAACGAAGCGGAAAGGCGGCGAGTGATGTTGGACCTCGGCAATAAACGAATTGTCGTCACGGGGGGTGCGGGCTTCCTCGGCAAGCAAGTTGTCGATCGCCTCTGCCAGTCTGGAGCCCAACGCGACAAGATTTCCGTACCGCGATCGCGCGATCGCGACCTGCGCGACTTTGCGAATTGCCAGCGAACTGTTGCCGAGCAAGATATCGTCATCCACCTCGCCGCTCACGTGGGCGGGATCGGACTCAACCGCGAAAAACCCGCCGAGTTGTTCTACAACAACCTGATGATGGGCGCGCAGCTGATCCATGCGTCCCACACGGCTGGTGTGCAAAAGTTCGTGTGCGTGGGGACGATTTGCGCATACCCCAAATTCACGCCCGTCCCCTTCAAAGAAGACAACCTTTGGGATGGCTATCCAGAAGAAACAAACGCGCCGTATGGAATTGCCAAGAAAGCTCTGCTCGTTCAATTGCAGTCTTATCGGCAGCAATACGGGTTCAATGGGGTGTATCTGCTGCCAGTAAACTTGTACGGCCCGGAAGATAATTTCGATCCACGCAGTTCGCATGTAATTCCGGCTCTAATACGCAAGGTCTACGAAGCCCAGCAACGCGGCGACAATGCGATTCCCGTTTGGGGCGATGGCAGCCCGACACGGGAATTTTTGTATTCAACTGATGCCGCCCTTGGCATTGTCATGGCAGCGCAAGGGTTTGACGGTCCGCAGCCGGTGAATTTGGGGACAAACTGCGAGATCTCAATTCGGGCATTAGCCGAACTGATTTGCGAGTTGATGGCGTTTGATGGCGAGATTGTCTGGGAAACTGACAAACCCACCGGCCAGCCCCGCCGTTGCTTGGATACAACGCGCGCGCAGGAGCTGTTCGGGTTCGCGGCCCGGATGGATTTCCGCACGGGTCTCAAAAACACAATTGACTGGTACCGCCAGCATGCCGCGTAGATGCAAAAGGGTCATTTGAGGAACAACCAGCGGTCCTCACACCATCGTTGACGTTTTATAGTCGCGTTAAACTTCAGAGAAGGCGACGTTCGAGCCGGCCGGCTGCGCGCGTTCTTCATTCCATCTCTGATGGGTTGTATCTTTCGCAGATAAGCTATATGGAAACCGCAATTGCCGATGAGTTCTTGCCCTGGCTCCAGTGGTCGGGTATTCTGACGGCAGCAAGTGCGATCGTGACGATTGCGGCCTTCCTATTCGGTTGGGGAATTCGTTTTCGCTTAGTCGGAATCACTGGATTCTCAGCCGTTCTAGCAATGGGCGTTTTTGGTTTGTCACTCGGCTTACTGGGCACGAACGAAGTTCCAGGAGCGGTGCCTTTCAATACGGTCTACGACAATGGCGGCACTCAGCTGGTTATCAAGCTACCGCCGACGGTGACGGAGAGCGAGGTTGAATCGACCCTGCGCAAGGCCGCTGCCGATTTGTTTTCGCTCGGACGCATGGGCGAGCGCAGCGACCGCCTGACGGTCCGCGCGCGCACGATAACTCATCCCGTATCCGGAATCTCACAACCGCTGTTCCTTGGTCGAGCGACGCGCTCGCTGACGAGCCGCGATGATGAGGTAAAGATCGAGGTTTTTGCAGAACGCTTCTCGCAGCTCCCAGCTTCCGGGTCAGCGTTTTCTAAAGAGCAAGCGTCTAGCTAATTTTGGGGACGACTGAGGACTGGGCTTTAGGCGATATCGCTACCAACTGCTATGGACGAAACGCCAACGACAATGGCAATGACCGCAACAGATGTGCTGCTCGCAGTCGCTCCCACGCGCATCATGCGCGGATCGGGAGTGATTGCCCGCGTCGGAACAGCGCTCGCTCAGCTGGGACAGCGGCCGATTCTGGTCGGTGGAGACCGCACGCTTGCTGCCGCGAGTCCCTTTTTGCAACCCGTGCTGGAAGCTCAACAACTAACAGCACGATCGGCGACTTATTGCCCGGATTCCTCAGAACGAACGCTGGCGTCACTGCAAGCGGTTGCAGCAGATCACCGCGCTGATTTTGTCATCGGCATCGGCGGGGGGAAAGCGTTGGATGCTGCCAAGTTACTGGGCGATCGCGCACACGTGCCGGTCGCGACCGTTCCGACCTCTGCAGCAACTTGTGCGGCATGGACCGCTCTGTCGAATATTTATACCGATGAGGGCGCGTACTTATTCGACATTCCGCTTACCCGCTGTCCAGAGTTGTTGGTGCTCGATTACGACCTTATACAAACAGCTCCCCAGCGAACGCTGCTGGCAGGAATCGGAGATGCACTGGCGAAATGGTACGAAGCAGCGGCTAGCAGCGGCGACTCTCCAGCAGCACTAACGATTGCGGCAGTCCAGCAAGCGCGGGTTTTGCGCGACATCCTGTTTCAGAAATCGGCAGCGGCCATCGACGCACCGGGCTCCCAAGAGTGGTGCGAAGTCGTCGATGCAACGGTCTTGCTGCCTGGCATGATCGGTGGTTTGGGCGGTGCAAACTGCCGGACCGTAGCTGCACACGCCATTCACAACGGACTGACACACTTGCCGGCTGCCCATCGCGCACTGCACGGGGAGAAAGTGGCCCTTGGTATCCTGGCGCAGTTGCGCTTGGAGGAACTTGCACGAGGTAACCAGCTGGCCGCATCGGCTCGACAGCAGCTGCTGCAGTTCTTCGCGCGAATCGGGCTGCCGCGAACCTTGGACGATCTAGGACTGGGGCAGGTACCGTTAAACGAGCTGCGTCGCGCGATTGAAGTAGCTTGTGCGCCCCAGTCGGATATTCATCGCTTGCCGTTTCCCGTGCAGCCGGAGCAAGTTTTAGCCGCACTGGTATCGACAACGCTGCCAGTTGACACCGCATCGCGTGCGACCTTACCACCCTCAGACTAGGCATGCACTTGCAGTCATGGGCAAGGGCGCGTCCGGCTGAATGTTAGGCTAGATGGCACTGCCTAGCACCGCAACGTTTCGATAACTGGTAATGGATTTAGGTTGGATCGCCCCTGCAGACCGCTTGAGCGCGCTGCCGCCCTATGTGTTTGCTCGCTTGGACGAACTGAAAGCCAAGGCGCGGGAGCAAGGTTTAGATTTGATCGATCTGGGCATGGGCAACCCCGACGGTTTAGCACCGCAACCGGTGATCGAAGCCGCAACGGCGGCCTTGCAGGTGGCCGGGAATCACGGGTATCCGCCTTTTGAGGGCACTGCGAGTTTCCGACAGGCGATCGCGCGGTGGTACGAGCGTCGCTACGGCGTGGTCCTTAATCCAGATGGGGAAGCGCTTCCGCTCATCGGCTCGAAGGAAGGGCTTACGCATCTAGCACTCGCCTACGTAAATCCGGGCGATTTAGTTCTGGTGCCGAGTCCGGCGTATCCAGCACACTTTCGGGGACCGCTGATTGCCGGCGCGCGCTTGCACCAGCTTTTCTTGAGTGATGAACGCGACTGGCTGATCGACTTGAGTGCCATTTCCGAACGCACTGCACGAGAGGCCAAACTTTTTTATTTCAACTATCCGAGCAATCCGACAACGGCGACTGCACCCCGCGAGTTTTTCGAAGAGATCGTTTCGTTTGCTCGTCATTACAAGATTCTGCTCGTCCACGATCTCTGCTATGCCGAACTAGCCTTTGATGGCTATCAACCGACGAGCTTGCTAGAAATCCCTGGTGCGAAAGAGATCGGTGTCGAGTTTCACACGCTCTCGAAAACCTACAACATGGCTGGCTGGCGCGTTGGATTTGCTGTTGGCAATGAAAAGATTTTGCAGGGCTTGCGGACGCTCAAAACCAACCTGGACTACGGCATTTTTGCAGCGATCCAATCGGCAGCAGAAACTGCATTGAACTTACCCGATCGCTACGTTGGCGAGGTTCAAGAGCGCTATCGCCAACGCCGCGATTTTTTAATTCAGGGGCTCGGCGAACTGGGCTGGACAATCCCCAAACCCAAGGCGACGATGTATTTGTGGATCCCTTGCCCCCCGGGGCAGAGTTCGACGGACTTCGCCCTCGACACCTTACAGAAAACGGGGGTCGTCCTGACGCCAGGAAATGCGTTTGGAGAAGCCGGAGAAGGTTTCGTTCGCGTCAGCTTAATTGCCGAGCACGAGCGCTTGGGAGAAGTGTTAACTCGGTTTCGCGATGCCGGGATTGGCTTTCAGCAGCAAGCTGCACTGCACTCGTAACCCTGGCTGGCTGACACAACTCGTGAAACCCCTGAAATCTCGCCACGAGCTTGATTGGCTTGAGGCAATTGTGTCAGTCAATCAGCTCGTAACCATATTCACTTGTAACAATAAATTCATCCTCGACCCCTGCACTGAGGGGTATCCGAGATGCTCGATCGGTTGAGGAGTTGGTTCAGACGCTTTGTGTCTGAAACGATTGGGTATCGTAACTGCGATCGTAGATTTTTTCAGAACGCTCCCTACCGCTGCCATTCAAGCGACGGGTCGCAAAGGACTTCTAGGAAGATGGTTGTCGCGCAGCAGGTGTGAGACGCCAGCGAACCTTCGTCTACTCATCACAATCACAATGTTAGGCGCCCTGGCGTTGCGGATGTGAGTTCTGGTTAAGAGATTCTTCTGAGTTTCTCCAGCAGAGGAATTCGACTCTGGGGCTTGTTAACGCTAGGAAATGGTTGCGGTAACATGAGGGCTCTAGATGAGTCCAAACGAGTGTTGTGGAGTTGGCGAACGTGACATTCATCGAATTGCTTGCGCTGCTGGCGATCGCAATGGTTTGCGGCAGCCTAGGTCAGCAGTTAGTCGGTTACTCAGCTGGAGGATGCCTTATTTCCTTGGTAGTCGGGGCGTTCGGGGCCTATCTCGGGTTATGGATGGCAAACCACTTCGGTCTGCCCGTGCTGCTGCCAATCAACTTTGGAGGGCGCGAGTTTCCCGTTCTTTGGTCTATCCTTGGCTCGGCACTATTCTCAATAGCGCTCGGCTTAGTTAACGCTGCGATTAGGCCGCGCCGCCGGCGTTAAGAGCCAGTTCGCCGCGCGATGGCGATCGCTTTCCAGGAAGTATTGCAATCAGGCAAGACCACTGTGGGGTCGTGCTAGATTTTGCGGGTGTCTGGCAGCTGCCTTGGTCCAATGCGCTAATCGGTTTCTTCTACAGCAGCTTTCAGCGCGTTCTCGGTCAAAATGCGGTGGGTGCTGCGCTCGGCCTCGCCATCTGCCGGTCGCCTCTGGATGTAGCTGCCGTCCGACTGTAACTCCCAGGCCTGGCGGTTGTCCGACAGCATGACGCCGAGCACTTCCTGGAGTGCCCGAAAGCTCGTTTCGTCCTCCACAGGCGTCACCGCCTCCACGCGGCGATCGAGATTGCGTTGCATCCAATCCGCGCTGCCGATATAAATTTCTTCGTCACCGCCATTGTGGAAATAGAAAATCCGCGAATGCTCTAAGTAGCGGCCGATGATGCTGATGACGCGGATGTTGTCGCTCACGCCCGCCACGCCCGGTCGCAAACAGCAAATGCCGCGGACGATCGCGTCCACCTTTACGCCGGCTTGGGATGCCTCGTATAGGTTGGCGATAATTTCCGGATCGACCAGCGAGTTCATCTTTGCCACGATGCGACCCGACCCGCCCGCACGGGCGAGATCGCGTTCGCGTTGGATCATCTCCACCATGCGGCTGCGGAGGCTGACCGGCGCGACCAAAAGCTTGCGATAGGCGCGCTGGTGGGAGTATGCCGTCAGGAAATTAAACAGATCCGTGAGATCGGATCCGAGGTTTTCGCGGCAGCTCAGTAAGCCCAAGTCCGTGTACAGACGAGCGGTTTTCGGATTGTAGTTGCCCGTGCCGATGTGGACATAGCGGCGGATGAGCTCGCCTTCTCGGCGCACCACCAGCGCGATCTTCGTATGCGTCTTCAGACCCACCACACCATAGGCCACGTGCACCCCTGACGACTCTAGCCGCCGCGCCCACACAATGTTGTTTGCTTCGTCAAAGCGCGCCTTCAACTCCACTAGTACGGCCACTTCCTTACCTGCTTCGGCCGCCGCAATGAGTGTATTGGCGATCGGCGAGTCGCCCGACGTGCGATACATCGTCATCTTCAAGCCCAGCACCTGTGGGTCGCGGGCGGCATGGTCGATGAACTGCTGGACCGTTGCTGCAAATGAATGATAGGGGTGATGGACGAGGATATCGCCTTTACGGATTTCGGCAAAGAACTCGTCGGGGGTGGATGGGTCGTCATCCGCCTGAGCGCTGTGAAAACGCTGTAAACGCTGTGGGACCGTAGTGACCCACTCTGGGTCCTTCAGCTCTGGCAAGGGCAAATTGCGCAATGCCATGACGTCGCCGAGCCCGAGCATGCCGTCGATGTCGTATACATCGCGATCGCACAATTGCATTTGCTCCATCAACATCGCCCGGATAGCCGGCGGCGCGATCGCCTCGATTTCCATCCGGACGACCGACCCACCAATTCGCCGCTTGCGCAATTCCTGTTCGATCGCTAGTAGCAAGTCATCTGCTTCGTCTTCCTCAACGGCGATATCGGCATTGCGAGTAATCCGAAAGGCATAACATTCCTGGATGGTCATGCCAGCAAACAGCGCGTCGAGGTTGTGTGCCACGATTTGCTCGAGAGGCACGCCTGCCCAGACAGCCGGCTTGCCGTCGCGATGCGGTCGCAGGTGCTCGGGTAGCGGCACGAAGCGAGGTAGAGACTTTGACTTGGGAACTTTGATGCGCGCGAACAGCTCTTTATCCCGCTGCGGCTCTCGCAGCACAACGATCAAGTTGAGACTGAGGTTGGAAATGTAAGGGAACGGGTGGCCGGGATCGTAAACGGCTAGCGGCGTCAGGACGGGAAAGACCTGCGCTTCGAAGAAGTTTTGGTAGTAGGCACGTTGTTCTTGGTTGAGATCGACGTACTTGATGATGTAAGCACCGACATCGGTTAGTTTCAAGCGCAGCGCTTGCTCGAAATTGAGACTGTGCTCTTGCATCAAGGGGTGCAAGCGCGCGCTGATATCGGCCAGTTGCTGCATAGGCGAGCGACCGTCGGGCGTCAGCTTGGATACGCCGGCCTCAACCTGTTTCTTGAGTCCGGCCACTCGCACCATAAAGAATTCGTCGAGGTTGGAGCAAAAAATAGCAGTGAATTTTAAACGCTCTAGGAGTGGCGTGCGCTCGTCGAGAGCTTCAGCCAGCACGCGATAATTAAATTCGAGCCAGCTGAGCTCGCGGTTGAAATAGCCATCCGGACTATCGAGGCGAACGGGCGGGGTAGCAGTAGTTGACTCCGACATAACGGCACTCGCTAGTATTAAGCGACTTGATTCTATCGCGACCTGAAAGCTCTGCCTTCTTGCACCTAAACCTCGTCCAAAAGCCATTCCGACGCGCGATCGCCCAACTCTAATGGCACGCTAACGGCCTTGCCTAAGCGCGGACGCTCGCGCGTCGATATTAAGTAATCGGCAAACTGTGCGGCCCCGCCCAAGGCTTCGAGATAAGCCGCGATCGTGTCGAGGCGATCTAGATACTCTGTTTCAGAGAGCGGAAACGAGACCTGCTCGGCATAGCGCCACATAACCTGGACGAAAATTCGCCCGCGCACTCTCCGCAACTGCACGTCGAACGAGCGCCCCCATTTGGCAACGAGCAGTTGCTGCAATTCACGTCCGGTCATCTCAGCCCCCGCCAATCAACCTTGTTATCGCTGCTTGACCAATCGAATCGCAAGCTACTTGTCAAAAGTTCGCGACTCAATGTTACGCCGACTCCGACTTGCATGCAGGATTGCAACCGCCCGGGTGCTGTCGATTACCCACGTCCGCCGCCGATACCCTTCTTGCCCAAACATGTAATAACAGTTCCTAGGCAATCGGACTGCACAAAAAATACTTAACACTCCACTGCGGAGGGTAAAACTTCTGTAATAATACAAAGCGGACTTTGCAGTGCCCGTTCTGTGTGGCAAAACGAGCGCTCGCATACTGTAGAGTTCGCTGGCGACTGGCATTGATTGCGACAGTAAAACGCGAAAAAATGCAAACTTTTGTTGCAATCGCGCGTCGAACTCTTAACAAAAGTATACATCCAAGTACTTAACTCATGGCTCAACTGTCTGCTTCCAACTCCGACGTTCCCGATATGGGGCGTCGCCAGTTTATGAATCTACTGGCATTCGGAACAATCTCGGGGGTTGCTCTGGGCGCGTTGTATCCGATCGTGCGCTATTTCATTCCACCGTCCTCTGGCGGCACGGGTGGTGGCTTAACGGCAAAGGACAAGCTAGGAAACGATTTGGTCGCGAGCTCCTTTCTTGGCGCACACGGTGCAGGCGATCGCGTTCTGGCGCAGGGGCTGAAGGGCGACCCAACCTACGTGATCGTGACCGAGGACGCAGAGATTGCGAGCTACGGTCTGAACGCGGTGTGCACCCACCTGGGCTGTGTGGTGCCTTGGAACGCCAACGAGAACAAGTTCATTTGCCCCTGCCACGGCTCGCAGTACAACGCTGCGGGCAAGGTCGTCCGCGGTCCTGCGCCGTTGTCGTTGGCGCTGGTCAATACGACCGTCAGCGAAGAGGGCAAGGTTGTCTTTAGCCCCTGGACAGACACCGACTTCCGCACGGGCGAGTCGCCGTGGTGGTCGTAGTCCATCCGCATTTATCCCGCATTTTGGAATGGTTTGGCACAGAATGATGAGAAAATCGGCGATTCAGTTAGCACTCGTCGCGCTCGCGGCGATTGTTCTAGCGTTCGCGCAACCCCAGCCGGCAGCAGCTTATCCGTTTTGGGCCCAGGAGACGGCCCCGGATACGCCGCGCGAGGCGACCGGTCGTATTGTTTGCGCGAACTGCCACTTGGCAGAGAAACCGGCTGAGGTCGAGCTGCCGCTGTCGGTGTTGCCCGACAGCGTTTTCGAGGCCGTGGTGAAGATTCCGTATGATGCAAGCTCCCAGCAAGTGCTCGGCGATGGCTCTAAGGGCGGACTGAATGTCGGCGCGGTGCTTATGCTGCCCGAGGGATTCAAGATCGCACCGCCCGATCGCATCTCACCGGAGCTGCAGGAGCGCGTGGGCGACGTGTACTTCCAACCCTACGCCGAGGGTCAGGAAAACGTAGTGTTGGTGGGTCCGCTGCCCGGTGACGAGCATAAGGAAATTGTTTTCCCGGTGCTTGCACCCGATCCAGCCACGGACAAGAATGTAAATTTCGGCAAGTTTGCCGTCCACTTGGGTGCCAATCGCGGTCGCGGTCAGGTTTACCCGACGGGTCAGAAGAGCAACAACACTGTTTACACAGCAGCGAAAGCCGGCAAGATCGACAGCATCACCGACACCGGTTTTGGATACGAAGTGGCGATCTCGTCCGAGGACGGCAGCACTGTAACTGAATCGATTCCGCCGGGACCGAAGCTACTCATTGCGGAGGGCGATGCGGTTGCAGCCGGTACCGCACTGACGACCAATCCGAATGTAGGTGGCTTCGGTCAGGAAGATGCTGAGATCGTGCTGCAAAGTCCGACGCGCATCCTCGGATTGCTAGCCTTCATCGGCGGTTTGATGCTCGCTCAGCTCTTCTTAGTCTTGAAGAAGAAGCAAGTCGAACGCGTCCAAGCTGCCGAAATGGACTTCTAGATTGTCACTAATCGGCGATCGTGCCGATCCAGACGTTCCTCAAGCCAGATTTAGGACGGGTTAATGAAACCCGTCCTTTGTTGTATTTTTTATACTTAATTAATTATTTATTGATTTAAGGTCCGCCCTGGATTTTGCTGGGATCGTCAAAACACAAGCGCTCGCATCTGTCGCGAAGTCAGTAATCGAAACCGATGTTCGTATTCCTGTATGTTGCCGGTAGGGGATCGTTACTTAGGGTTTGCTGAAAAAGTCCACGAAACGAATTTAGGAGGCAGAGAGCTTATTGAATCAAGCTTTTACCATCTAGCTCCAGCTTTTTGCCTCGGATTCTCGGACATATTGCAAGGGGTTTGAGGCTCTGGTGCCTATAAATTTGCACTTTATCTGGCGTAGAAAACGCTGAGATCCTTTCATTATGGGGATTCCAGCCTTTTCAGCAAGCCCTACTTACCCAAAATTTGAGATGCCCTGCTGACAGCAATCAATCCTATCGAGCGAAGCGAGCAGAACGTCAATTTTTTTCGCTCCGGTTGAACGATTTGTTATGCGGCAATGAACCGTTTTCCCGCCTCTATTCAGTCAGCCCCATCGTCATCCAGCAACGTCCAAGTGAACATTACAGTGTCCTCAACCCGTGTGCCTGGAATCGATCCGTAGAGATTCATTGCCGCTGTCTTGTGGCGTTCTGTAAGTATCCAAACAGCATAGCAGCCGAGCCTGGCTGAGATTTCAAAGAGCATTTTGAGCATAAGGTTGCAACCCCTTGCTTTCGGAACGGCGGTGCTCCGCCGAGTTCGTTCACCCATAGTTCAGGTGACGGCTTGTCTGGATGCAAGTAGTGTACGGTCGAGGCAAAGCCAATAATCTGGCTGTCGACCAAAGCTACAACCAAGTGGTGCCCTGGGTCGGAGGGGAATTTCTTTGCACGTCGACTGTCAATAGCGTCATCGAAGACATCATCGGCAACGGATGCTAGAAGCTGCAAGTCATGTGTAGATAACTTTTTGATTTCGATCGCCCGACTCCTTCAATAGACGCAGCAGCATAAAAATGGCAACAACTGCTTGCAGCTTTCTGCTAGCGGTTGCGTTCGGGGTCGCCATATGCGGGTGTCGCCTCTTCCGAAGTCGGCAGGGGTTCGACAACCTGCGATCGCGCTAGCCCTGCAACCAACCAATCCTGTTCCTCCCGGAACTGCTCGAGGGGTCCCTCTGTATTGGCAATCGCGAAATACAAGCTATCCTCACGCGCGGCGAAGGGTATGACTCCGGCTAGCGAACTGACGTTCCACAGGGTGCCGGTTTTAGCCGCTACCCCGGAGGGCAGCTCGCGATCCACTAACGTGCCCACTGCATCCAACCGGGCCACCGGCAGTACGTCGGCGAGTGTTAGCGATGAGCTGGCAAGGTGGCGAGCGATCGCTATGAGGATTCGGCAGGTGGCGCGCGGCGAGATGAGATTGGCTGCGCCCAATCCCGAACCGTTGATCAATTGCACCTCCGATGCCGACACGCCGGTTGCCGCGATCGTTTGCGCGGCGACTACCTCCGCACCGCCGAGAGCATCAGTAAGAGCATCCGCAACCGCATTGTTGCTGTAAGCATTCATCAACTTCAGCACCTGCACCAAAGGCAGCGACTCTCGCTCAAGGAGCAGTTGGGAATTGGAAGGCATCTTCGGGCTCGCGCGTACCAGTCCGCGAATAGCAATTTCCGGACGCGGCGTACCGTCGGGCAGCCGGCGGTAGGCTGCTTTCACTGCCGCCGACCAGCGGCGCGCATCTAGGGCTTGCTGAAGCGACTGTGCGGCGATGCGATCGCGGCGGAAGTTCATGGCAAACTCGCCGACAACAACCAGATCGCCTTGCACCTGACGGATACCCAATTCGTTCAGGGCATTGCCGATCGCGATGGCTTCTTCCCACACGAACAGCGGATCGCCTTCCCCAAGGACGAGCAAGTCGCCCGTAAGCGTCCCATCTTCAAGCAATACACCCGTAGCTCGCACGCGCGTGACGAAGCGGTGCTCGAGCTCCCAAACCTGGAGCGCCGCGTAGGTGGTTGCCAATTTGGTTAGGGATGCTACGGGTAAGGGCTCGCGGCTGCGGTGTCCGGCTAGCTCTCCCCAGGCCGAGGCGATGCAGATGCCCTGCGCGTCCGAATCGATGTCGCGCTCGCGCAGGCGCGCCAAATATTGTTCTAATAAGGCTTCAACCGACGGATCGGGGACGGGCGGCAGCTCGAAATATCGTACCAACTGCCATGCCAGAGGTTGCAGCGGCACGAGTGGTACTCGATAGCTATCAAACAGAGTCGGCAGCCCGATCGCGCCCATTGCCAAACCCGTAATGAGCGCCGTCTGCGCCCTCGAAGGAGGCAGGAGTCGGCGCGATGGCAGCAGGCATTCGCACCAGTGGAAAATCGAGTCGGAGCTGAAGAAAGGCAATTCGATTAGCTCGTCGAAAACGGGCATGGGTATGGACTATGGCGCAAAGCTGCGAAGCCGTCAAGCCGCTCCTACCGCACGCGCGGCGCTTGCCAAAAGGCAGCCTTCCTTCTAAGCTTGCAGCATAAGTGTTTGCACAGTTTCTAGAGGGTTTTGACCCGGTTTACCATGGGTTCGACTCGCGCCAAGATTGCTGTTGACGCGATGGGAGGCGACCGCGCTCCCGAGGAAATTGTTGCCGGAGCGCTACGCGCCACGGAAGAGTTAGATGTAGACGTTTTGCTCGTTGGCGACTGCCCGCGCATGCGCTCGCTGCTCGGAACTCGTGCGGATTCGCCGCACTTAGAGCTCGTCCCGGCTGAAGGCGTGATCGAGATGGACGAGGAGCCACTTGTCGCACTCAAACGCAAGCCCGAGGCGTCCATTAACGTGGCAATGGATTTGGTCAAGCAGCAGCGAGCGGAAGCCGTTGTTTCGGCGGGCCACTCCGGCGCGGCGATGGCAGCTGCACTGTTGCGCTTGGGTCGGATTAAGGGCATCGATCGCCCGGCGATCGGTGCACTGCTCCCCACGATGGTGGCGGGCAAATCGGTCATCGTGCTGGACGTCGGCGCGATCGTCGATTGCCGGCCGAAGTATCTCGAGCAGTTCGCGATTATGGGTACGGTGTACAGCAAGTACGTGCTCGACGTGAACGAGCCGAAAGTCGGCTTGCTCAATATCGGCGAAGAATCGAGTAAAGGGAATGACTTGGCGGCGCGAGCGCACAAGCTGCTAGCGGCTAACGAGCGCATTCCATTTATCGGTAATGCCGAAGGGCGCGACGTCCTCTCGGGAGAGTTCGACGTCATCGTCTGCGACGGCTTTGTCGGCAATATTTTGCTCAAGTTTGCCGAAGCTGTGGGCGAGGTCATGCTGCAGATCGTGCGCGAGGAACTGCCTCAGGGCTTGCGAGGGCAGCTCGGAACGGCGATGCTTAAACCCAACCTGCGCCGCATCAAGCAGCGCATGGATCACGCCGAACACGGTGGTGCCCTCCTGTTCGGCGTTGCCGGTATTTGCGTCATCGGTCACGGCAGTTCGCAGGCGCCGTCGATCTTTAACGCTATCCGCTTTGCCCAAGAGGCAATCGACCATCGGGTATTAGAGCGCATTCGGTCCTACTACTCGAACGATTGCGAGGCAGGAACGGCTACGGTGGCTCGGGCTACAGACGGATGAAACGCAACTTCGACAATAAGGTCGGTCGCGGGCGGTAAGGGAGACTCGAAACCTTGAATCATATTTCGGCAGGCATTGCCTTCACCGGTAGCGGTTCGGCAGCACCGGCGGCGACGCTGGATAACGCGACCCTCAGCCAACGGGTCGAGACTTCGGACGAGTGGATTCACAGCCGCACGGGCATGCGCGATCGTCGAATCGCCGGACCCCAAGAAACGCTGGCCGAGCTGGCTGCCCTTGCGGGCGAGCGGGCTTTGGCGATGGCGGGCATCACTGCTGTCGAGCTAGACTTGATCGTCCTCGCCACTTCGACGCCGGACGACCTGTTCGGAAGTGCAGTCTCGGTGCAGCACGCTCTGGGTGCGACAAGGGCAGTGGCATTCGACTTGACGGCTGCTTGTTCGGGTTTTGTTTTCGGGATGGCAACGGCCGCTCAATTTTTGCGAACTGGGACGTATCGCAACTGTTTGCTCTTGGGCGCAGACGTGCTGTCGCGCTGGGTTGATTGGGACGATCGCCGGACCTGCGTGCTATTTGGCGACGGCGCGGGTGCAGTCGTGATGCAAGCAGTAGAACCGGCGCGCGATCGCTTGTTGGGTTTCGAGCTGCGCAGTGACGGTACGCTCAACCACACGCTAAATCTGGGGTTCGTTGGCGAGGCGCAACCACTGGCAGGCGATCTAACCTACGCAAGTGGATCCTATCGATCGATTTCGATGAACGGTCGTGAGGTATATCGCTTTGCGGTCGAGCGGGTACCGGAAGTAATTTCTAAAGCACTGTTCCGCTCGCAGCTCTTGCCCGAGCAGCTCGACTGGCTGCTCCTCCACCAGGCCAATCAGCGCATTATGGATGCAGTGGCAGCGCGTCTCAAGCTCGCGCCGGAGCAAGTCATCAGCAACATCCCTCGGTACGGCAATACCTCGGCGGCGTCGATTCCCTTGGCACTGGACGAGTACGTGCGCACCGGCAAGGTTACTCCAGGTCACGCGATCGCTGCTGCGGGCTTTGGTGCCGGCCTGACGTGGGGCGCGGCGATTTTCCGCTGGGGACCGTAAGCGGATCGCGTCCCTCGCGCCCGTCAGATGATTTTAAGTCACGTCAACTCTTTGTTTTTTTGACTGCAATACTCATGACCAAAACTGCCTGGGTCTTTCCCGGTCAGGGCTCGCAAGCCCTGGGGATGGACGCCGACCTCACCGAGCTGCTGACCGCGCGCAATCGTTTTGCGATCGCCGAGGAAATTTTGGGTTGGTCGATTCCGGAGCTGTGCCATAGCTCGGAGGAGACCTTAGCACGGACCTTATATACGCAGCCGTGCTTGTACGCGATCGCCTGTATTTTGGCGGACGTGCTGCGCGATCGCGGTCGAGAACCGCAACTGGCCGCCGGCCACAGCCTGGGGGAATACGTGGCGCTTTACGTAGGGCAGGTGTTCGATTTCGCAACGGGCTTGCAGTTGGTCAAGCGGCGGGCGGAGTTAATGGATGCAGCGACTGGCGGTCAGATGGTAGCGCTGATGAAGTTCGATCGCGCGCAGCTAGAGGCAGTCGTGGCACAAACCCCTAACGCTGTCCTCGCCAATGACAACAGCGAACAGCAAGCCGTTATTTCCGGCACGCCCGATGCAGTTGCCGCCGTATTAGAACAAGTCAAGGCACGGCGCGTAATACCACTGAAAGTGTCGGGGGCATTTCATTCGCCGCTGATGGGCGCTGCGGCAGCGGAGTTCGAATCGGCGCTGGAGCCGATTCCGTTCGCCGATGCGAGCGTGCCGGTGCTGTCGAACGTCGATCCGACGCCCGAAAAGGCTGGCCACGTCCTCAAACAGCGCATCATCGCCCAGATGACCGGTCCGGTCCGCTGGCGCGAGATCGTGTTGCGATTGGGTGTAGAGGAAATTACCGACGTCGTGGAAGTGGGACCGGGCAACGTACTAACGGGTTTGCTCAAGCGCACCGATCCCAATATCGCCTTACACAACGCCAGAAGTGCCGCGACCTGCGAGGCGATCGCCTAAGTTCGGAAATCGCTCGCCAGCCATTTGGTTCTCAATTGTGGGAGCAACAACGCCAGTAGAAAGCACGGTCGAATCTATTGCGGACCCGTGACTTTTGCGTCAGTCCTGAACTCAAACGACCATCGATCGCTGGCGCTTTTACGTAGCTCCTGCTGAAGCAAGGTTTGCTGTCAGACTGAATGCTCGAGCAACTCAAATGTCCATCAATAGCTATGGCTTTTGCGTCAGTCCTAAGTTCTGCTCGGGAGCAGAGCTGCAAACCACCTGCGAACCGTTGGCGTTCGCACCGAGGTTGCACGGTGCGCATTCCAGTCGCCTCCCTGTCTAATCCCCAATTGTCCAGAGGTAAAGGGTTGCATCGGCGGTTACGGGCACCACGCGCTCGGGCGGCCAATCGCCCATGTCGAAATCAAGAGACACCACCCGCGCGCCTGGCTGGAGCTGCTGCAGCGCCGAACGCAGCTTCAGATTGTGTAGCGGCATCAGATACAGCGTCACGACGGTTGCCGTGCTGAAGTCGGATGCAAACACGTCTTGCTGATAAAACTGCACGCCCTCGCCGACGCCTGCTAACCTTGCATTTTCCTTTGCCTCCGCCACGCGCTGCGGATTGATGTCTACACCGACCGCACGCGCCCCAAAGCGTTCAGCCGCCGCGATCGCAATGCGACCGTCGCCGCAACCAAGGTCGTAGAGTACGTCATCGGGCCTGACTGCTGCCAAGTCCAGCATTGCCGCGATGACCTCCGGCGGCGTTGTAATAAACACGACGTCGCTCAGGCGATCGGGGATGGCATTCATCGCAATCGGTCGACGCCCGCGCGACAACCGCCTCGATACAGTTCAATACAGTTCGTAGCGTAAAAGGGTACAGCGAAGCGGGCCATTGTAGACGGGTAGTCGCTGCGACGCTCTCAGTCCAATGCATTTGGACAATTCTTTGCTACCCGATAAAACGTATGCCGTCCAACCCGTGAAGCGTTGCTTGAAAATATCGCCGAGCTGTTTGTAAAGTTCGCACAGCTCCTCTTCATCGCCGAGGCGCTTACCATAGGGCGGATTGCAAATCATCACGCCGCGATCTGCAGGGGCGGTCACCTCCGCTAGGTCGCGACACTCAAAGTGAAGGCGATCGCCTAACCCGCAGCGCCGCGCGTTGTCGCGGCACTGCAAGATCGCCTCGGGGTCGAGATCGCTGCCCACAATCGGGGCGGGCAATTCCGACCGTTGCTGCTGGCGCGCTTCAAAAACCAATCGATCCCACAGCTCGGCATCAAAATCCAACCAGCGCTGGAAACCGAACTCTTGGCGGAACAACCCCGGCGCGATGTTGCAGGCGATCGCCCCAGCTTCGAGCAACAGCGTCCCCGACCCGCACATCGGATCCAGTAAGGGCAGCTCCGGCTGCCAGTCGCCAAGTGCGAGCAGTCCGGCGGCAAGGGTTTCCTTCAAGGGTGCGTGCCCCACTGCTGGGCGGTACCCACGCCGGTGTAAGCTCGACCCGGAACTATCCAGGCTGACCGTGCCGCGATCGCCTCGAATATGTAAATGCACCGCCACGTCGGGCTCTTGGGTGTCGATACTCGATCGCTTACCGAATTGTTGGCGCTGGCGATCGACGATTGCGTTTTTCACCTGTAGCGCGCTGAAGTGGGTGTGATTGAGCTGTCGGTTGCTGCCCGTGCAATACACTGCCAGGGTGAGATGCGGGGGTAAATACTCTTCCCAGGAGATCGCGTAAGTTCCTCTGAATAAATCTTGCGCGGAACGACAGGGAAACTCCGCCAGCGGCACTAAGACTCGAAATACCGTCCGCAACCAAAGGTTGGCTTTGTAGAGCGTGGCGCGATCGCCCGTGAATGCAACCCCAGCCACTTCCGGTTGCACGAGCGCTGCCCCTAGCTGCTGCAATTCCCGCGCGGCGATCTCCTCGAGACCGCGTGCCACTGTCGCAAAGTATCGTTGTTTTCCTGTCACGCTATTTTGTTACCACGTTTTCCTGCTGCCACTATCGGTTACGTGCCCGAAACTACCGGCTTTAGCGCGCGCATTATGTCTGCGGCCTGCCGCAGCTGGTCCCCGCCATAAGAAGATTCAGGAAACGACATATCATCGGGCAGGAGAAGGATTTGTAGCTTCTAGGCTTCGAGCTCCGCCGGTGTCGGTTGCGGCTGGTCCGACACGAGCGTAGCGCGTTCTGCAAATCCCTCTGGCAAGAACAATGGTAGCGATCGCTGTGGAAACCCGACGGTAAGAAGGAACTTTATACACTAGTCTCCATTGCAATGAGCTAATGTCACATCTGCTGGCTTTCCAATTCGTTCAAGCCGGGATCGCTCGCCGCTCGACGTTTTCGGCTTGCAAGCGATTTATCTATCCCTAGCTATCCCCGCAATTCTTCGCATTAGCTGCCTATTGGATGGTCCCACGCGAACGATGACGTACTGCATCGTTCGCGTGGGACGGTAGAGCTTGCATGGCAGCCATTGCTAGCGCAATTGCCTGGAAAAAGTCTTGCTGTACTGCCCACTGACCGCACTGGCTCAAACACGATTTAGTGACTTTGTGTCAATTCATCCGTAGGTCTAAAATGACGAAAAACCCTGGTAGCAGTCAACTTGTCCGCACCTCCTCCCTTGCCAACCATCGGCTGGCGCGAACGCTTAGCCCTGCCCGACCTCGGCATTGATATCGTCAAAGCCAAAATCGATACGGGTGCGCGATCGTCGGCGCTCCATGCCTTCGATCTCGAAGAATTTCAACACGACGGTCGGCGATGGGTTCGCTTTAGCGTTCATCCCCAACAGCGCAACACGCATCGGACGATTGTCGCCTCGGCCGAGTTGATCGACATTCGAGCCGTGCGCAGTTCCTCCGGACAAAGCCAGCTAAGACCAGTTATCCAGACTGTTGTAGAATTGGGCGGCAAGCACTGGCCGATCGAGCTGACGCTGACGGACCGAGATGCAATGGGCTTTCGCATATTGCTCGGCCGCCAGGCCATTCGGCGCCGCTTCCTCGTCGATGCGGGACGCTCATTTATCGGTGGCGGACCTAGCGACGCGATCGCTGCCCACCGAGCCGAACGTTCCCAGCCGTCATGAGAATCGCGATTCTGTCACAGGATGCGTCGCTGTATTCCACGCGCCGCCTCAAACAAGCCGGCAAACAGCGCGGTCATGACATCCGAGTTGTGAATTATTTGCGCTGCTACATGAACATCACCTCGCACAAACCAGCGGTGGTGTATCAAGGGCAACCGCTGACCGATATCGATGCCGTAATTCCTCGCATTGGCGCATCGCGGACGTTTTACGGCACGGCAGTTGTACGGCAGTTTGAAGTCATGGGCGTGTTTTCGACCAACGAGTCCCAGGCGATTTCGCGATCGCGCGATAAGCTGCGCTGTTTGCAGATCTTGGCTCGTGAAGGCATCGGCTTGCCCGTCACTGGCTGTGCCCACGCGACGGAAGACATCGACGGATTGATCGAAACCGTGGGCGGCGCACCTTTGGTGATCAAGCTTTTGGAGGGAACGCAAGGCATCGGCGTCGTCCTTGCTGAAACCCGACAGGCGGCAAAGTCGGTCATCGAAGCATTTCGCGGGTTGGATGCGAATATTCTCGTTCAGGAATTCATTGAGGAAGCTAAGGGAGCGGATTTGCGTTGCTTTGTGGTCGGCGGCAAAGTGATTGCGGCGATGAAGCGCCAAGGGGCGGACGGCGAATTCCGCTCGAACCTGCACCGCGGTGGTAAAGCCGAGTCCATCAAGCTAACGCCAGAAGAACGCAGCACGGCGGTGCGGTCGTCAAAAGCAATGGGGTTGCGCGTGGCGGGAGTAGACCTGCTTCGCTCCAACCACGGTCCGGTGGTGATGGAGGTGAATTCGTCGCCTGGATTGGAAGGCATCGAGCAAGCAACCGGCGTAGACGTAGCGGACAAGATTATTGAGTTCGTCGAGAAACAATCCGAACCGAAAAAGACCGCCGATCGCATCCCTTACTAAGATCGCGGCGATCGCTGCTGTTCTCTACCCTGTAACCCTTTTTAGCCCTCCTTACCTGTTGTCATCGAGAGACTAGGAGCCGCGCGTGCAAGAGGCGATCGAAATTGCGGGCATGGCAATCGCGCCAGGAGGTCGAGAGCTCCTGGAGATCCCGGTCACGCGGCTGCCTACGCAAACATCAATCGCACTGCCGGTGACCGTGCTGCACGGTTGCGAACCAGGACCTCGATTATGGCTGAGTGCAGCAATTCACGGCGACGAGATTAACGGCGTCGAGATCGTGCGGCAGGTGCTGGAGCGCGTGCATCCCGAGCAGTTGCGTGGCACGTTGATCGCCGCGCCGATCGTCAACGTCTTCGGCTTCATCGAACAATCGCGTTATTTGCCGGACCGCCGGGACTTGAATCGCTCGTTTCCGGGCTCGCCGGACGGCTCGCTGGCTGCGCGGCTGGCTCATTTATTCATGCGCGAGATTGTCAGCCGCTGTACCCACGGCATCGACTTGCACACAGCATCGGACCACCGCACGAACCTGCCACAGATCCGCGCGAACTTGCACGATCGAGAAACCCGTCGCTGCGCCCTGGCATTCGGCGCGCCAGTTGCAATCCATGCCACCACGCGCGATGGATCGCTACGTCAAGCAGCAGCCAAGCGAGGGATTCCCGTGTTGCTCTTCGAAGGTGGTGAAGCGCTGCGGTTTGATATGACAGCTATTCGCGTTGGCGTTGCAGGTGTATTGCAGGTAATGACAACGTTGGAAATGCTGCCGGCTGCGGAAACCTCCCCCGCGCTCGTCCCCCCGGAGCAACCGCTTTCGACATCGATGCCTCAGGAAGTCTTCCAAACCAAATGGGTGCGTGCTGCCCGCAGCGGGATCCTTCGCCTGGGGGTGCGTTTGGGCGATCGCGTCGAGAAGCGCCAGGTCCTCGGGGTTATTGCCGATGCCTTCGGAGCAACGGCTGCCACGGTCCGTGCGCCTATTGCCGGACTCGCAATCGGGCAGACACTCAACCCGTTGGTAAACCAGGGCGATGCGATTTTACATCTGGCCGTGCTGGGTGCCGATGCGCCGGTCGCGCTTGCCATTGCCCCACAAGGTAAACACGCGCGTAATAGCAGCTAAAGGGGATACAGCCGAAGAACTAGGGCGATGCCGTCCATTCCGGCTATACAGCGTTCATGTCGTCAGCCAGCTACCAGAACCGACTGTAGGTACTGTTGCCATCGCAGTCACCAGTCTCGCCGATAAAGAGATTATCATTGGCAAAATCGTAGATTTTAGTTGATGAAGCACCTCGGTCCCCCCATCCAACCTCTCTCAGCGGGACTACCTCGAAGATGCCCTTATTTTTCAAAGTGCCCTTTACAGATACCCGCAAAGGTTGATAGCAAACATGATATTGAACGTCCTTTTGATAGAAGCCTGAAGTACCAAACTCACTAGCGAAGTTGCATTTGTTGCATTAGAAGCGGTAGCGCCGGTTATCCCTCCAGAAGTCGATTTGTACCTCATCGCCGTGCTGACCAACTCTAAGTTTGAAAACCATGCATGCGTTTGCTGCAATTGCGCGTTGAAGTTTCGTGCCCCTTCCTAGAGAAGGTAATAGAAGCTTTCAATTAGGCAATTCACCCAAGCGCAATTGACCTCCCCGCGCAACGCGGGTTGGTCTGGCGGTATGGCAGGCGGGCGATCTGACCAAACGGGGATCGGCTCTCAGGCAGTTGGCGGTGAAGTTCTGCCACCGTGGTGGGGGACTTGAAAGACCGATGCTGGGAGGGTGCCCGATCGTGAAATCTCGTCATCGGGCTCGACGGCTGCCTTATCAAGCTGTCCCGTCCAGGCAGCAGGTAAAGGGTAGTGAAGCTCAAGATATCGTAGTGCAGAGTTTAGGGAACGCCGCGCAACCCATTGGTTAGCGCGACCAGGAGGAAAAAGCATTTCGCCTGTCTTATTAACAAGGTACGGGTAAGCATGGCGGGCGGGGACGTTTAAGACCAGTGCTAGGTGAAGTATCTGCGGTACCAAAACCAACCACTCGGTAATGTTGTTGCGAGTCTGCGAGTTACGTCAATGACAATTGTCATGGATGGCACGCCAGCTTGTACAGGAACATCCAAGCCATTGCGAGCTGGTCGAATATTCGGACGGCATCAGTAGCTGAAGTAGGGTCGCAACTAACGGCTTGCTACCAGTAGCTGGGCGATCTGGTCGAGCTGCTGTGGATTGAACACCCGGCGCAAGATTTCGGTCGCGCCGTGGGGCTCGACCGGGAGCAATACTTGCTGGACATCAGCAGCACCTAGGCGCTGCAGCGCTTCACTGGGAGCAATTTCGCCGGCCCGCTCGAGTTCCAGTAAGTCACTGCCCCCTTTTAGCTCCTTAATCGCAACCGGAGCTAGGGTACTGTAGCTGTATTGGGGATTGGCCGCAGCGATCTTAATGGCTTGGACGAGGGTAACCCAGCCGCCTTCATTGGTGACAGCCTCGAGGCGATCGCACAAATCCTGCAGGATGCGGCGCCCTTCAGATGTGTCGGCTTGTTTAAATTCAGCCAGCATTTTTCTGAGGAGCGCGCGGATGCGGTTGGCGCGTTCGTCGTTGTTAAGGGGGGCGGTGTTAAGGGTTGCAGCAGCGGCGGGAGCAGGAGTAGCAGCGGGAGCAGGTGCGTCCATCGACCGTTCGAGATACTGCTGCAGCTCGTCGAACTTCGGCTCCGCGGCCTGTACGATGCGCGCGGCCTCCTCAGCTTGTAAGCCCGACGGTTCTTCAAGCTTATCGATGAGTTCCTGGAGGGCATCGAGACCACTGAGAAACAGCGACTCGAGTTGGGAGTCGATGGTGACGCGGTTTTCCTGGAGGAACTTAAACGCGTCTTCGAAACGGTGGGCAGTCTTCTGAATACTGGTATAACCGAGCATACCACCGCCGCCTTTGATTGAATGGGCGGCGCGGAAGAGCTCGTTGACTTCCTCTTGATCGCAAATAACCTCAGAGAGATTGAGCAACCCTTTCTCCAGAGTTGTCAAATGTTCTCGGGCTTCTTCAATGAAATAACCGAGGATTCGCTGTTGGTTTTCGGTACTCACGATTCAATCCCCCGACCGTCATTAATCACTAGTTGGCGATCGCCCTAGGGCATATCTTTTAGTCCGAACTCTAAAACCGGACGATACACCGCTTTGCTGCACCGAGCTTGCTCCAAGGATAGCTGAAAAAGATAACTCGCGGTAGGACTGCAGGGCTACCCTGTCCCTAGTGAAACCAGGAGAAACGCAACCTGATTTCGACGTCACCAAAGTATAAAGATTTCAGAGATCTGGAGCGTTGAGACTCAGCTCTACGTTTTCAATAAACTTCGATTGAGCCGAGCATGTTGCGAAACTTGAGCCGAAGTTTCGAGTATTCATTTGCCCTGTCTGTAATGACCATAAATTCCAACAGTAGGGAAACTTGCGAGAACGTGAGGGCTTTAGCTGGATGTGACAATCCGCAACGGCGATGCCCGGTCTTACCTGCAGTCGAGCTTGGGGCTTGCCTTAAGAATGCCCGAGACCGTCCTGCTGGTCGGCTGATAATGTGCGGTGCTTAAGTTGGCAATAGGTTTGGGCGCGGCAAGCGTGTTTTGCGCTATGACTCTCGCTGCAGCCAGTAGGCGCGGAGTCCTGCTGCCCTTGCACCGAGGTAGTCCTCGCGATAACTATCGCCGACGTGCCAGGCGCGATCGGGCGTTACTTGCTGCGACGCCAAGGCAGCGGCAAAGATACGCGGGTCCGGTTTCGCCGCACCGACCTCCGAGGAACTGGTGATGCTGGAAAAGAGCGGCTTGAGCTCTAGCGCCTCTAGCACTGCATGCAAGCGCGCGTCAAAGTTGGAGACGATTCCAAGGGCAACCCCGCGATCGCGCCAGCGCTCTAGAGCGGGCAACACGTCGGGGTAAAGGAACCAGGCAGCTGGCGTTGCAAAATAATCGAACAAAGATACGAATCTAGCGTCAAAGTCGTCGAACTGCGCGATGGTTCCGTTGGCTGTGAAGGTTGCACGGGCGACATCGCGCCACCATAGGTATTCGTGGCGGGGTAGGGCCTCCGGCAGCACGCCCGGGAAGGCGCAAGGCGGTGCGGCGCGGAAGGCTCGGACGAAATCGGCGTCGAGGGCATCGGGGTCGGCTTCGACGCCGAGTTTGCGAGCGAGGTCGCTGTAGATTTGCCCGACACTTCCGCGCACGCCAAACAGAGTTCCGACGGCATCGAAGAAAATCACATCCGGGTGCTGCATCGCTAGCTTGCCATCAAGTCGAGCATCGGTTGCGTCATCCAGTTCGCACCCACTGCAAATTGATGCTTGAGCGTGGGCATTCGCCCGAGATACACCAAGCGTCGTGAAAGGTATGCTAGCGGACCGTCCAGCTGTACGCCCAGGCCGGAGAGCGCGGCATCGTTCACTCCAAGAACCATCATTTCGCCTAAATGTTGGTAGCGGAACGGAAGTAGCGGCCGGCCGGTTAATGTTGCCCAGAGATTCCACGCACAGTAGTCAGCTTGCTGGATTGCCGCTTGGGCGGTGTGGGGCACTTGCTGTCCGCTCGCGTCGCGACACGTTGCCAAGTCGCCCAAGGCAAAGAGATTTTGGCAAATGGTTTCGCGATCGCGCACTTGTAGGGTTGGCTCTACGAAGAGGCGGCCGAAATCGTCGCGCTCGAACGGCAGAGCAGCAATGAGTTCGGACGCTCTGGTGCCGGTGGTCCACAGGACCAGATCGACGGGAATTTCGTCGCGCTGGCCCTTATAGCTCATCGCGAGCCTATCGGCCGCGATTTCATCGACGCTGGTTTCGAGATCGACCCACACTTGACGCGTGTCGAGTGCTTTGCGTGCTGCCGTGCGATTGAAGTCCGCGGCCGACTGCAGAATTGTATCGCCGCGATCGATGATGCGAATTCGGCCGCGCTCGCGCAGGCGATCGGCAAGCTTGCATGCCACTTCAACCCCGCTGTACCCGCCGCCCACGATCGCAACGCGCACCACATCGCGGTCGGCTTCTTCAAGCTGACGTAGGCGTTCTTCCAAGCGATACGCATCGCCTAGATTCCGGAACGGAATAGCATGTTCCGCCGCACCCGGTACACGATCGAGGCGTGCGGTGCCGCCTAGTGCCAGAACCAACTCGTCCCAGGGCAGGTCCCCGCCATCGCTATGAACCGCGCACTCATTGAGGTCGATGCCAGTAACGGCAGCTTGCAGAAACCGCACGCCCGTATCTGCTAAAACTTCAGAAAACGTCGGCGCAATTTCCCAACTGCGCAGCTCTCCCGTCAGTAGTTCGTAGAGCAGTGGAGAGAACAAAAAGCGATCGCTGCGATCGACTAATACGATTTCGGGCGTGCCGGTGGGTTCCCACGGCAATTGGCTCAGACGGAGTGCGGTGTATAGTCCGCCGAAACCGCCGCCGATGATGCAGATGCGCTTTGTGGAGCTGTCGGTCATGGGAACGAGCCGTACGTTCGGTGCGAGATGCCGGAAACGGTTGCCCGGGCTGTTCATAGGATAGCGTCCGCCGATCGCGGCAGCCTTGTTCCTGTGGCGGTAGAAACCGTCTGGTGAGCGGGCTTGCATCCGGGCCGCTCGGTTGTGCGTGTTGGCTGTCGAGGCGGCCGGGAAATACAGTTAGACGGCAGGGGATTGTCATACTTGTTTGGCGCTCTTGTTTGGCAGTTGCCTCTAACAGTCACCAGGTGGTCTGGCAGTCACGGCAAACCCGCTGTCAAGGGCCCTCGTTTGCATTGCCAGAACGCCCACGCCAGTCCGAAATCGATAATGAGGCAGGCAACGAGCAAAAGGAGAAGGGGTAAGGCAAGATTTGTCATCAGAAACTGAGATAGGGGTGCTACATCTACTAGTCAACCATGTTGTCCAAAATCGTCTGTAAGCTATGCCCTGACTTGGTTGTAACCCACTACTATTTGTAGATCGTTAGGGCGCGAGGACGTCGCGGCTTCAACCGAGCGGCAAGTTCGGCACCCCAACCGTACCTGGAGAGGGGATCGTGCTGCGTGCTGACCGCTATCCTGGCTAGTAGTATCTTGCGCCACCGGTACGGGCAGCCGAACGACAGTTCGCAATCAACTCCTTCAGATGACATTCGAGTCAAGGTCATGCGAAGCCTGCAATCTCTCTTCTCCCTCACCCTAATACTGGTCTCCGTATTTGCAGTCAGCTGCAGCGGCCCGAGCCCTTTGGAACCGCCCACCTACACGTCCGATCAATTACAGTCGATCGCGCTCTATCGCGTGCCGGTTGACACTGCCCGCGATCGCTTCAACGAGCTCAACAAGCTGATTGGTAACCGTAGCTGGGTCGATGTGGACACCTTCATCCACGGACCGCTAGGACTGTTGCGCCGCGATATGAGCGTGCTGACGCGCACCTTGCTACCGGACGATCTAGATGCGGCCAGCGACCTCACCCGCAAGCTGTTCCTTGATTTGGAGCGCTTGGACTTAGCAGTTGACTCGCGGGATTATGCTGCCGCGCGGGGCAACTTCGGTGCAGCAATAGACGACTTAGATGCTTATCTAGACGTGCTGCCTTCGGCACCTACCAAACCGGCGACATGAGCCGCATCGCGATCGTTGGCGGAGGTGTTGTCGGCGCGACGATCGCCTACGAACTGAGCGGCGTTTCGGGATTAGACGTGCAGCTGTTCGAACGCGGGCAGCCGGCTTCTGCTTCAACGTGGGCGGCTCTGGGTTTACTCGTTGCGGTCAGCAGCCGTAAAACGAAGGGGCGCGCCTGGGAATTAAGGGCGGCAAGCCTGCGCCAGTACCCCACGCTGATTGACGAGCTTGAAGCGCTCTCCGGGATGGCGATTCCGGTTAACCGACAGGGATTGATTTCGCTGTGCTATGACGCAGCACGGCTATCCGACTGGGAGCAGCTAGTCGCGTGGCGGCGCGATCGCGGCTGGACGCTGGAGCTGTGGGAACCGCAGGTCGTCCGCTCGCGCTGCCCGCATTTGGATCTAACGGGCGCGATCGCCGGGATTTACTCCCCACAAGACTGGCAGATCGATCCTCAAGCCCTGACGCAGGCTGCGATTGCAGCTGCCGAGCGGCGCGGTGCGACGTGCTACCGAGAAACAACGGTGGAAGCGATCGCCGCTGCCGACGGCACGTGTTCGGCAGTGCACACGACGGCCGGCACCTTCGAGTGCGACTGGTTGGTTATCGCAGCCGGGTTAGGTTCGCTGCCGTTGACGGCCATGCTGGACCAACCGCTAGCGTTGCGACCGGTGCTCGGTCAGGCGATTGAGGTCGTTGCGCCGCACGAGTTAGGCGATCCGGCATTTCAGCCCGTCGTGACGGCCGACGATGTCCATGCCGTGCCGCTGGGCGATCGCCGTTACTGGATTGGGGCGACAGTGGAGTTTCCCGACGCAGCGGGGGCGATCGCGGCGGCACCCGAGCTGTTGGCGCAGATGCAAGCGCGGGCGGTTGCGTTCTGTCCGGAATTGGCAGCGGCGGACATCGTGCGAACCTGGTCTGGATTGCGACCGCGGCCGGAGGGTCGCGCTGCACCCGTCATAGGTCCGCTGGCCGGTTATCGCAACGTGTTGCTAGCAACCGGGCACTATCGCAACGGCATACTGCTCGCTCCAGCCACGGCGCTGGCCGTACGCGCGGCGATCGCTTGCGGTTGAGCTAAGGGGTTTGCCCAATTGGCAATTAATCCAGATCGGGCATCACGCGATACTTACTCGGTGGGTGACGACCGACCGATGAGCTTTCCGCGCAGGTACTTGATGCGATCGCGCAGTTGAGCTGCAGTTTCAAACTCTAGATTCTGCGCAGCTTCTTTCATTTGCCCTTCAAGTACCTCAATCAGCTCGGGGATCTTTTCGAGGGGCAAGTCTTCCGATTCTTCGTAGATTTGTTCGAGCTGTTGTTTATTCAGGCGACGCGAGATATCCAGAAACGCCAAGATCGAATTCGCAGACTTTTTGATAATGGGCTGCGGCGTGATGCCATGTTTCTCGTTGTATGCCATTTGAATCTGACGACGACGCTCGGTTTCCCGAATCGCCTTGTCCATGCTGTCGGTGAGATTGTCGGCATATAAAATTGCCTGCCCGCGCACGTGCCGCGCTGCACGCCCAATGGTTTGGATCAGCGATCGCTCGGCACGCAAAAAACCCTCTTTGTCGGCGTCGAGAATCACGACAAGCGACACTTCCGGCAGATCCAAACCTTCCCGCAACAAGTTGACGCCTACGAGGACGTCGAACTCGCCCTCACGCAAAGCTTGCAAAATTTCAATGCGCTCAATGGAGTGAATCTCCGAGTGCAAATAGCGCACGCGGACTCCGCGCTCGCCGCAGTATTCGGTTAGATCTTCGGCCATGCGCTTGGTGAGCGTCGTAACCAGCGTGCGCTCGCCGCGATCGGCGCGCAGCATAATTTCGCTTAGCAGGTCGTCGATTTGTCCCGTCGTCGGACGCACGGAAATCTCCGGATCGATCACGCCCGTCGGACGAATGATTTGCTCCACGATGCGCTGTTCGGAAACTTCCAGTTCCCAGTTCCCCGGCGTTGCCGAAACGAAGATGCATTGCCTGACTTTATCCCAGAACTCTTCTGACTTGAGCGGCCGGTTGTCAGCAGCACTTGGCAAACGAAACCCGTGCTCGATCAGGATCCGCTTGCGGGCTTGGTCGCCGTTATACATCCCGCGCAATTGCGGCACGGTCACGTGGGATTCATCGACGACCAGCAACCAATCGTCTGGGAAATAGTCGATCAGGCACTCCGGGGGCTCCCCTGCCTCGCGCCCGCTCAGATGCCGGGAGTAGTTTTCAACGCCCTGGCAATATCCAACTTCCTGCAACATTTCTAAGTCGTAACGCGTGCGCTGGCTGATGCGTTGGGCTTCCAAGAGTTTGCCATTGCTCTCGAGTTCGGTGACGCGCTCGTTCAGTTCGTCTGCGATCGCCTGACAGGCTGCTTCGAGTTTTTCCTCGGGCGTGACGAAGTGGCGGGCGGGATAGATGTTCAGTGCATCGAGACTTTGGAGGATTTCACCCGTGACCGGATCGACAAAGCGAATCGCCTCGACTTCGTCCCCAAAGAACTCCACGCGAACAATGCGGTCTTCGTAAGCCGGACCGATTTCGAGCACGTCGCCGCGCACGCGAAAGCGCCCGCGCCCGATTTCCACGTCATTGCGCGCGTACTGAACGTTAGCCAAGTCCCGGAGGATTTGCCGCGGGTCCATTTCCTTACCGACGGCAAACGGAATCGCGGCCTTGAGGTACTCAGACGGAATGCCCAAGCCGTAAATGCAGCTAATCGACGCGACTACGATCGTGTCGCGCCGCTCGAAAAGCGATCGCGTTGCCGAGTGGCGCAGCATATCGATTTCTTCGTTAATCGAAGCGGTTTTTTCGATATAGGTATCGGTAACGGGAATGTAAGCTTCGGGCTGATAATAGTCGTAATAACTGATGAAATATTCGACGGCGTTTGCCGGAAAAAACTCGCGCAGCTCATTGCACAATTGGGCAGCGAGAGTTTTATTGTGAGCGAGCACAAGCGCCGGTCGCCCGAGCTGCGCGATCGTGTTGGCGATCGTGAAGGTTTTACCCGTACCCGTTGCTCCGAGCAGCGTCTGGTAGCGCTCTCCGCCGCCGACAGATTCGACAAGCTGCGCGATCGCTTTCGGCTGGTCGCCTGTCGGCGAGTAAGTGGATTTGAGCAAAAATCCCGACATCGTGGCGCCCAACAAATGTACTATCCACAATTATGCTTATTTTGCCGGGAGACGATCCCGATAAAACCAGACGCGATTGGGACGGCTGGTTCGCGATCGCGTCTGGAGAGCGCGCGCTGCCGGGAGTTCCAAGCGACTGACCGATCGCAGGGAGAGCTACCGTTTGCCTTCCTCGAAGAGGAGGACCGGGAACCAGCTCGATCGCATTACGTCCTGGGCGACACTCGGTACCGTCCAATTGAGGAAAACGCCGCGGTCTTCATCGCCAATGGCGATCGCGCTGATGTCGTGAACGAGTGCGGCATCGAGAATGGCCGTGAGGGGATTGCCCGTTCGCACCTCCACATGAACTTCTAACCCGAGGGCTTCAAGCTCGGCTTTTACCGGTTGAAGCTTCTCAACCGCTTCCTGCAGGCGCGGCTCGAGCGGAATCGCGGGGTGGCTGCTGTCATCGACCACCCAACATAACATGCAGCTTTGGGTCGCGCAGGTCGGTTGGTCGCTGACGTAGCGCTTGAGCTGCTCGATGGTGTAGCGCGCAGTCGGGCTGTCGTTATACGGCACCAGCAAGCAACGCAGCAAGTGGTTGCAGCGCAGGGCCAGTTCTTCTTCGGTGTAGGTTGTAATCAGCTGCGGGCGGTAGATCAACAGGGGCGTCGAGATCGCGCGCGCCAGTCCCTTACTCGTGCTTCCGAACACCTTTTCGTCCAGCAAGCTCCGGCTCGGCGTACCGATGATGACAACTTCGATGCCGCGCTCGGTGGCGATGCGCGGAATCGTATCGAGGGGCCGGCCCGAGACCACTTCGACAGCGATTTCGACACCATCGGGGATGTTGTTTAAAGCTGGGGCAAGGCGCGATCGCGCCTCCTCAAGTTTCTTCGTATCTTCGCGGGGGCGGTTGCCCTCCTCGCTGTAAGGCACGCTATGGAAGAAGGTGATGTGCGTGAACCCGCCTGCTAATAAATTGGGGATAAAGTCGACAAGGCGGTGCAGACCGTCGGTGAAGTCGGTACAAATCAAACAACGCTCGAACATAGATGCTGGCGCTCGATCTCGCGATTGCTACCCGCCATAATAAGCCCTGCCGCCCGTCCTGAGACGCTCGGCAGAGCGGGAAAGATTTCGCGCTCGCATAGTTGGCGCTACTGTTGGTGGAAAATTCTGGTCTAGCGAGTATCTATGTCTAGCTAGTCACTCTATTGACATTCTCCATATGGACATTTGCCGGGTGCGTGCCGTGTCTTATCCCAAGCCCGACCAACGCATGAGCAGCGATCGCGAGCGGCGACAGTGGTTCCGGACACTCGTGCGCCTTCGCTTCTCGGTGCTCCCGGCGATTTTGCCACGGATTATCGTGTGCGGCGCGTTCGGCGAGTTCGTTTGGACGCTCGACCGTCTTGGGCTGCCTGTGGCGTTGCCGATCCTGAGTTCGATCGTACCGAGTGTCGTGTTGGGTTTGCTGTTGGTTTTTCGGACGAATACGGCCTATGAGCGCTTTTGGGAAGGGCGTAAGCTCTGGGGACAGCTGATTAACACCGTCCGGAATTTGGCACGACAAATTTGGGTGGCGGTGGAGGAACGCGAGGAAGGCGATCGCGAGCTGAAGGTGGCAACGCTGCGGCTGCTGGTGGCCTTTGCGGTGGCGACAAAGTTGCATTTGCGCGGCGATCCCCCCGAAGATCCCGACTTAGCAGCCCTCTTACCAGAGCCGTGGTTCGATAAGCTCCAGAGCATGAACAACCCGCCGCTGGAGGTGGCTTTCTGGATCGGCGATTACATTCAAGGGCAATTCGAACGCGATCGCGTCAACCCATACCAGTTGGCAGCGATGTTCGAACTTTTAGACAGGATGGTGGACGTGCTCGGCGGCTGCGAGCGCATCCTCAAGACACCGATTCCGTTAGCTTATTCAATTCACCTCAAGCAGCTGGTGTCTATCTATTGCTTGGCATTGCCGTTTCAGCTGGTAGCTGAGTTGGGGTGGGTCACCGGACCAGCCGTGACTTTGGTGAGCTTTATGGTTTTTGGCATCGAGGAAATCGGCATCGAGATCGAGAACCCTTTCGGTAAGGACCCTAACGACCTACCCCTCGACACCATTTGCCGGACGATGGAGCGTAACATTGAAGACTTGATCGTTCTCGCTCCTTGCCTAAGGCACTGGCGCGAGACAACGTTTGCTCGACCTGAATAGGCGGCGTGAGCCGGGGAGGACGGTCGCGATCGCACGGAAAAACCGTTCGGGCACCCGAACTTGCAGCGCCCGCGACCGTCAGTAAAACTGTTGCTCCACTCACGATCGTTTCCAATGACCGTACCGCCCATTGTCTCAGTTCAGTGGCTGCGAGATCGCCTCAACAATTCGCACGTCGCGATCGCCGACTGCCGCTTCCAGCTCGATAACCCGCAGTGGGGACAGCAGCAATACGAATGCGGCTGCATTCCCGGAGCCGTCTACTTCGACCTCAATCGCGACCTGTCTGGCCCTGTCGCCCGCCACGGCGGTCGCCACCCGCTGCCCGACCCGGATCGTTTTGCTGCTGCCCTGGCCGCTGCTGGGATCGATCGCGATACGACAGTTGTTGCCTACGACGACAGCCGCTTTGCCTTTGCAGCCCGTCTGTGGTGGCTGCTTCGTTATTACGGTCACGACGCCGTTGCCGTTCTCGACGGCGGCTGGCCGGCGTGGCAAGCCAGCGGCTTCCCCGTTGACGTCACTCGCGTTTCGCCGCAACTTGCGGTCCGAACCGTTGCGTTCGTCGGGCGCACGCAGCCCGGCCGCGCGATCGACATCGCAGCCGTCCGGTCCCGCAAAGACCGTCTTGATGTCGCACTGGTCGACTCGCGCGATCGCGACCGCTATCGTGGCGAACGCGAACCCATCGACCCGATTGCCGGCAGCATTCCCGGAGCCATCAACTTTCCATGGAAAGAAGTCAGCAGTTCAGACGGTTACCTGCGATCGCCTAAAGCCTTGAAACACCATTTTGCCAACCTTGCTAGTGCCGAGGAAGTCATCGTTTATTGCGGCTCAGGCGTCACGGCTTGCGTCAATATCCTTGCCATGGAGGTTGCTGGTTTGACACCAGCCGTCCTTTACCCCGGTGGCTGGAGCGACTGGTGCTCTTATTTAACTTGATGATTGTGCCTTTAATGCCGAATCACGATCGCCTCGGCAACGCTTGACGGCAGACAGGAATGACATGAGGTAATATTTGTTGAGGTATATTGGGGCAAGATTAGATTAATGCGGGAAAATTCAGGTAGGCTCGAAAGCGATCGAGTTTGTCCCAGGCACGTTCGAACGGGACCCGAGACGCTAACGCCTGGGAGTCGAGCTTCGCCGATTGCGGGTCCGAGTTAAAGCTATCCACTCGCATTTGGCAAGAGCGCGAGGCAAAAACTAAAGTAACGTTCAGTTTTTTTAAACTCTAAGTAGATCGCTCCTATAACGCCAAGACCCAATTCGGGTTGGTGCCCCTGCAATTATCACCCCGAGCAGCTGTGCTGCAAGCACTCCCGCCACTGGTTTCGACGTTCAAGCATTTAGGGTTTAAACCTCTATGAATTCTCAACGCGATATCCGTCTATCAATTTTTGTCGACGGAAATAATATGTTCTATGCTCAGCAGAAAAACGGTTGGTTTTTCGATCCCCGCCGCGTGCTGGAGTATTTTCGTCGCGACACCAATATTCACCTAGTCAATGCTTTCTGGTATACGGGTCTCAAAGACGCCCAGGACCAGCGCGGTTTTCGCGATGCACTGATCAGCCTGGGGTACACTGTGCGAACCAAAATTCTCAAAGAATATTACGACGACAACTCGGGACGCTATTCACAGAAAGCGAACCTCGATATTGAGATCGTTATTGACATGTTCAATACCGTCGAACAGTACAACAGCGTTGTCCTGCTTAGTGGCGACGGCGACTTCGAGCGCGCCATCGAATTGCTGCGATCAAAGAATACCTACATCACAGTTGTTTCAACCGAAGGGATGATTGCTCGCGAACTTCGTAATGCAACAGATCGCTACATCGACCTAAACGAAATCCGCCAACATATAGAAAAAAACGAGTAACATCGATTTGTAATCGAGTCATTGCTTCTGTTTGACGTCCCGCCTCCGAAACCAGTACACCACCGACGGTAAACAATATATGTAGTTGTAGTTTGTCGCGTCAGCAGTGTACCAAAGCCAGCATCTTGCTCCACAAAGAGCCTCGAGCCTATCGATATGTGCGATTGCTGGCATGTATATCATTGCTTCACATCGGTCAGTCGACTCCGACCGCGCTAGTAATATGGAAAATAGTAAGGCAATCGCGTCCGTCTTCACTATCCGTCAGGTTGCTGTTAGCAGACCCTAGGGACTGTGGTGGTCGAGATTTCGCCTGTTAGCTAACCTGCTGAAAGGAAGGCAATCTAAAACCATGTCTGCTCGTGCTGCCGACCCCGCGTGCTCCAAACGCGTACTGATTTTTGATACGACGCTCCGGGATGGCGAACAATCGCCGGGCGCAACGCTCAATGCGGATGAGAAGCTGACGATTGCGCGGGCGCTAGCACGACTGGGTACCGACATCATCGAAGCTGGGTTTCCGTTTGCCAGTCCGGGCGATTTCGCAGCCGTGAACCGCATCGCCGAACAGGTCGGTACGGCCACCGGCCCGACGATCTGCGGACTGGCCCGTGCGACGAAACAAGACATCAAAGCTGCAGGCGAAGCGCTCGCTCCGGCCGTCCACCGGCGCATCCACACTTTCATCGCCACATCGGACATTCACCTGCAACACAAGCTCCGGCGCTCCCGGCAAGACGTTTTGGAGATCGTGCCAGAAATGGTCGCCTACGCCAAGACGTTCACCAATGATGTGGAGTTTTCGGCTGAGGATGCCACGCGATCGGATCCGGAGTATCTGTATCGAGTCCTTGAAACGGCAATTGCTGCCGGTGCCACTACAGTTAACATTCCCGATACCGTCGGCTACACTACTCCCGACGAGTTTGGGGCACTGATTCGCGGTATTAAGACTCACGTCCCGAACATCGATCTTGCGATTATTTCTGTTCACGGTCACAACGACCTTGGCTTGGCGGTTGCGAATTTCTTGGCTGCAGTTCAAAACGGCGCTCGCCAACTCGAATGCACGATCAACGGCATCGGCGAGCGAGCGGGCAATGCCGCCCTCGAAGAGTTGGTCATGGCCATGCACGTGCGTCGGCATTTCTACAATCCGTTCTTCGACCGGCCGCCGGAGTCAGAGGAGCCCCTGACCAACATTGATATGCGCGAAATCTACAAGACCTCTCGCTTGGTCTCCAACTTGACAGGGATGGCAGTACAACCGAACAAGGCGATCGTCGGGGCCAATGCATTCGCTCATGAATCGGGCATCCACCAAGATGGCGTCCTCAAGAACAAGTTGACATACGAAATCATGGATGCCGAGTCCATTGGCTGGACGAGCAATCGGATCGTGCTTGGGAAGCATTCCGGGCGCAATGCTTTCCGCACGCGTTTGGGGGAATTAGGGTACGAGCTTTCGGAAACCGACCTCAACAAAGCGTTTTTGCGCTTCAAAGACCTAGCCGATAAGAAAAAAGAGATCTCCGATTGGGATCTCGAAGCAATTGTCAGCGACGAAGTGTTGCAGCTGCCGGAACTTTACCGGCTGGAGTTGGTGCAAGTGTCCTGCGGCGATCGCGCCCGCCCGACAGCGACGATTACGCTGCGGATGCCGTCCGGCGAAGAAGTATCCGACGTCGCGATCGGCACCGGTCCGGTAGATGCCATTTACAAGGCAATCGATCGTGTGGTGCAGTTGCCCAACGACTTAATCGAATACTCAGTGAAGTCCGTAACCGCGGGCATCGACGCGATCGGCGAAGTAACAGTGCGCATGCGCCATCAGGGTCGGGTATACTCCGGTCACGCAGCGAATACTGACGTGGTGGTGGCATCGGCACGGGCATACCTCCACGCGCTCAATCGCTTAGCAGCTGTTTTACAATCCGGGGAGCAACTGAATCCTCAGCGCGCAACAGTTTAAGCCGCGCAGCAGTTTAAGCCGCGCAGCAGTTTAAGCCCAGCAGCCGATTGTACGCTCGGGGTCCTGCCGACACGACCCTGACACCCTTTTTCCAAGCGGACTTGGATTGGATGCCATCGAACACCTGTGTACTACCACTTGAGCTGTGGAGGTTACCGCGACGGTGAATGGGCGAATGCTATTTCCCGATCTTTTGTTCGGCAATCAGTGCCAGGATCTGCTCTAAAGCATTCTGAATGCCCTGGCGCGCCCGAGCTGACAACTGCTGCCCGTATGCAAAGTTTTCTGCAGCCACCTCCATCCACCAAGACCGGGGATGGCGGCAATACAAAGACTGCGTAAGCGCCAGCAACGAACAGGGATGCAATGACAGCCCCCATCCCGGCACTGAGGAGCCAGCTGTCTCCAAACCGCAGGTAACTAGAGGACTAAACCGGATGTCGTCGCCTTTCATCAGGCAGGCGTCGACGAAGACAGCATAGTCAACCGTCGCCAGCTTTGAAGACAGTTCTGGCGTCAGCCTCTCTACGGCACAAACCTCAACATTATGCAATCCCAGCTCTCGAACCATTACGGTCACCTGGCGACCGATTGCGTCGTCGCCATGGCTTGGGTTGCCGTACCCAATATCGAGCAGAGAAGGCACCTTAGCAGATACCGATGCAGCGTTGGCATGGGATACGGTTGCGAGATCGCTCATGGCAGTAACCTCTTTGAATTCAACGCAAGCACTTTCTCGCCCGATAAGAGTGGTGTACAACCGGCGCCCAGAAGAACACTAAAAATCCAGGTTTAGCACTGCCGAGACGCATGCGAACCGTACTCTTTGCTGAAGACGATATTGCTATATCCCAAACAGTCGGGTTCTATTTACTAGAATAAGTCGCTAGCATAAAAAAATAACAATTCCTTCATAAAAATCCAAAGTACCTAGCCGTCCTAACAACTCAGCAATCCAACCTAAAAGTATTAGATAGCGGACGAGCTGGTACACGGTATTGGCGGTCGCCAAAAGTTTGCACGAGCAAGAATGGACGCAGCGCGCGGACAAGCCCCTACCAGGTGCCGTATCGATGCAAGGTGAGAACATGGAGTAATACCAATTTGCAGAATGCCTACGACAGATGGTGCAAGCGAGCCCCGGGAGTAAAAGTTCCCGAGCTGCCATTTGTCGCAGCACTTCCTAGAGTTGGTATAAAACGGGAAGGCAACCACACTGCCAAGGCGATTGGCAATACCCGAGATACTGTTATTTATTCCTACATCTAAGCAGACAGCTGATAGTTATTGATTTCCACATCTCTGTCAACATCTGATAGCAGTCACGCACAGATCTGGGGCGGACACCCAACATCAGCAAGATGAGCGTTAAGCATCGAGAATCGACAATGTCTAGAGCCCTTTTTGTTGCGATATCGGTTTTATATACCAAACGCGATCGCCCTAACGCCGGACGCGTGCCAATCCACCCAGCTTCCCCCCATCCTGCAAGAACGTCTGAGGCTAATTTGCGACGGTGTGTGACACCGTAAGAGCCAAAAATGTTGCGATCCGTGAACTAATCCTTCGGTTTCTTTCAAAAAGATCGATAATTAAAATACAAGCAAGAATAACGCACAAGTCTCATATTGGGATGAGGTAGGGCATGTTCATAAATGGAGGGGAACGGACCGATACCAACATTGTATTGAATGTCAAGGTGCTGCTTTCTGTGGGATCTTATCTGCCTCAATGCAGGAAGTTTAGGGTGCCAGCATAAACGAGTCATTCCCCGACACTCTTTCCGATTGATTGAAAATCCGGCAAAGCAAACTCGCAAAACCCCAGTTTGACTTGGGGAACTGCTGATAGGGGGTAAATTCAAATGGATGTTCGAGGGCTTCTGCACGACTACAATCGAGGACGCCGCGATTACTCTGGAGTGGCGCTCCACGGGGTCGATCTCGGCGGGTTGAAGTTAAGTGGAATCGATTTCCAAAAGGCCGACCTCAGCGGGGCAGTGCTCGGCAATGCCGACCTCAGCCGTGCCAACTTAAGTCAGGCAAATCTCACTAACGCCGACCTAGGCGGTGCCGATCTTAGCGGTGCCAACCTAAGCCACATCAACGCGATTGGGGCGGACTTACGGAAAGCCAGTCTCGTCGGTGCCGACCTTACTCAGGCCGACCTGCGGGCTGCTGACCTTGAAGGGTCCGATCTGTCAGGAGTGAATTTAACTGCTGTTGCTCTTAGTGGCGCAAACTTTAACGATGTAAACTTGTTTGGAGCTTGTCTGCAAGATATCGATCTTGACGAGATCGATTGTCAGGGAGCGGACTTCTCCGAGCTCGCGTCTTGTCAGCTGAGTTCCAATATTGGGACCACGCATCGCTGGCTGTCTTGGGGCAAGCACTAAGAATCCGGGAAGTATCCAGACAGCCACTGGAGCAGGGGAAGGCGGGAAGGAGAGATATGCTTCTCAGACGCCATCCGTCAGGAAATTTTGTCGAGGTTCTGAGGATTCGCGACTTGTTGGATCCTTGCCGGTCAGCGATCGCCAGTCGCTTGCACGCAAACTAGGAGATTCGGGATCTCGAACAGTTCGAAAGGACCGAACTATACGGTTTCCAAGTAGCGAGTCCCTATCCATTTGTTGACTAAATTCCGACTATCGCCTGCGGTCCATACCGCCCTCGTCCGATACTGCAATGCTTGCAGGAGCTTAAGTTCCTCATTTCCAACCCCGACACGTACAAAACCATACTCGGCTCCCCGAAGAGCCCAGATTTTTTGTGAGATTCAATTTCTTTCCATTCCCCGAACACGAGTGCTCAGAGCGCTTCAGTCGGCGGCAACTTTTTTCTCGACGTATGGGCGAGCGGGCCGCGGTTCGAGTGCTGATTTGGGATAGGCAATACGGCGGTGATTGGACTGCTGCCAGACGCAAACAAAGACCTCAGCAACTCGCGCCAACTCGTTGCGCTGCAGTCCCGAATCGACAAGCTGGCCGTCCTGCCAGCGGGCCCGCAGAATCTTATTAACAATCGCTAGTGCAGTTTCTTGCGTTGCCTCCTTGAGCGATCGCAACGCCGCCTCACAACCGTCCGCAAGCATGACGAGCCCGGTTTCACGCGATTGCGGGGCAGGACCGTCGTAGCGGAAATCTGCTTCGCAGACGGACGGTAAGCCTGCTTGCTGAGCGCGCTGCTGAGCCTGAAAGTAGAAATAGGAAATCAGAAGCGTCCCTTGGTGTTCGGGGATGAAATCCCTCACGGAGCGGGGCAGTCCGTGCTTGCGCGCCATTGCCAGTCCCTCGCTCACGTGGCGCTTGATGATAGAGGCGCTAACATGCGGGTCTGCAATTTCGTCGTGCTTGTTACTGCAACCTATTTGGTTTTCGATAAAGCCGAGCGGGTCGTGCATTTTACCGATGTCGTGGTAAAGCGTTCCCGCCCGAACAAGCTCGACATTACAGTGCAGCTCACGGGCTGCAGCTTCTGCTAGCGATGCCACAAAGAGTGTGTGCTGAAATGTGCCCGGCGCTTCGATCGCCAGTCGTTGCAAAAGCGGTCGGTTGGGATTGGCTAGCTCGGCCAGGCGAATCGGCGTCACGAGGTCGAAGACGCGCTCCAAGTAAGGTGAAATTCCCAGCGCGACGACGCACCAGGCCAGACCGGTTAGTCCGGAAATGACGGCTCCCGGCAATACGAGCAACACGCCCGCGCCGCCAGCGAGGGCAACCGCCAAATACGTACTCCCCTGTGCAAGCCCGACAACGCTGCCCAGGAGTGCCAACTCTTCGCGAGACCGCAGGCGACCGGCCGCGATCGCTGCCAGCACCCCGCCCGCTGTTGTTGCGATCGCAGCGGGAATCCATCCCGATGCCAATCCACCTGCACCGAGCAGCGCGGCTGCAAGACCAACACCAGCCAGCAGCAACACTTGAGATGTTGCCAATACTGGTCCGTAGAAACCACCAGATAGCAACCCGATTGCTGGCAGGTTCGCTGGCGATACACCAACAATTGCCAGCAACGGCGTACTCAAACTTAGTAGCAACACCAATACTCGATCGCGCTGCCGCATGCGCGGGCGAACTCGTTGCTGGATGAGGTAGAACCCGCCCACTGCGATGGTCACTGCTCCACCGAGCGCAGCCAGTCCAGCCCAATTTACACCACGCCGGCTGAGCTCGAAGGCGTCCAGCAACACGAAGTCGACGCGCGAAATTGCTTCTCCCGACCGAACTATATCCTCACCACGCCGCACGCTAACTGTTACGGGCTCGATCGTATCGGCAACGCTTTCAGCACGTAAAATCATTTGCTCGCGGTCTTCGCTCAAATTCGGACGCAAGACGCCAAGCAATACTCGATTCGTTAGAGAGCGTGCAGCGGCCGGAACGTCTGCCGCTAGCTGCATCTGGACGGCACGGGTTAACAACTCGGGAGGCAGGCCCGGCGCGATACCTTGTGCGAGAACTCGCTCGCTCGCACGGCGCAACCCCTGCTGAGCTTCCTCCCAAACCTCATCGCTCAAATCGAGCATTTCCTGTTTGTCGGCAGCACTCAGTTTGGCAACGCGGGTTGCAGCAATCTGTCCGGCGGCGGCTGCATAGGCTTCGCGCGCGCTGGAAATCTGTTCGATGAGTGCTCGGTACTCGCCGGCATCGAGCTGTTGGCGCTGCCGGCGCAATTGAGCGATCGCTCTTCTCAGTGCAGCTGGCGGGCCAGCATCACCAGTTGCATCGGCGGTATCGGGGTCCTTGCGAGCTGAAGCAACGATTGCTTGCCATTCCTGCTCGGTGCGGCGGCGCAAATCTGCCTGCAACTGGAGCGAAAAGGCTGATTCATCTGCATATGGAAATGGGCCGACTTGCAAGCGCAAGCGCTGGAGCTGGGCAAGTGCTGAATCGCGCTCGCTGCGGATCTGCTGCGTGATCTTAGGATCGAGCTGGAGAACCGGAGTAATACTGTCGCGGGCAGCGCGAAGCTTCGCTTCTGTGGCAGCCTTGTCAACTGTCTCTAAGTCATAAGGCGCGCGGATAGTCTGAGGCGCTTGTGTGCCCTCCGCAAGGCGCGGCTGGTCGTACAAGTGATAGCCGTTCGCACCCGTCAGAGAGATCGCTGCAGCTACAAAGAGAAAAGGCGATGTGCCTCGCGCTCGCGAACTGCGGCTGCGCGCAGACAATCCTGTTGGAGATCTGCCCGGCCAATCGGCGAAGAAGCGCAGTACTCTCATCGCTATCTCGCTCTCGGTGCATCGCGGACGAGGCAAACCATCTGTTTTCGTCCTTTGTAGCCCTGCACTGTTAAGGATGCCTAAGGAGCGGGACCCTCACTTAGAGATGCTCTTAATCCAGCACGAACATCACTCTTTAGGACTACTACGCCCTTAATCCTGACATACTAGTCGATGTCTCGGTCAATTGACATCCCTCGCTAAGTTTCGCTGGCAGTTCCTTGCAGTGATGCAGGCAATGCAACACCCGCAACTCTAGCCGATAGCACTCGGTTCGGATGGCAAGGTAGTTGTTGTCCCGCTGCCAGGCTGAATCTCGATCTTCGGAGCTGATACGGATGGATGCTGAAGCAAGCTTGACCTGCCGGACATGCCGTGTAATTTTTTTTATCGTGGCGACTCCCTTGAAATGCTTCGTCGCGTGCATTCATAACAACGATCGGTTATAGACGCACGGCATAACGAAGCAGTAGTTGCATGGACGGTAGTTGCAAAGCGTGCTTACAGCGATCGGTCTCAAATTATCGGTCGACTGTTCGCTAGTCTTGATTGCTTTTGTGCTTTTGTGGTTCTTCAAGTTTATTCACCAACCTAGAGAAGGAGACGGAAACTGTGGCACAACAACGCGGTGGGGCCCTGTGGTTCACGGGGTTGAGCGGTTCGGGTAAATCGACAATTGCCCGCTCGTTGGCGCAAAAGTTGCGCGGGGGCGGGGCTCGCTTCGAGCTGCTCGACGGCGACGTCGTCCGACAAAACCTCACCAAAGGACTGGGCTTCAGTAAAGAGGATCGCGACGAAAATATTCGCCGCATCGGATTCGTCGCTCATTTACTGGCACGCAACGGCGTACTCGTTTTGGTCTCGGCCATCTCGCCTTATCGCGAAACGCGCGAGGCGGTGCGCGATCGCATCGGCGCAAACTTCATTGAGGTTTATGTGAACGCCCCGCTTGAAGTCTGCGAGCAACGGGATGTCAAGGGACTGTACAAGCGCGCGCGGGCTGGCCAGATCAAGGGCTTCACGGGCATTGACGATCCCTACGAGCCGCCACTTGAATCCGAGATCGAATGTCGCACAGATCTCGAGTCCCTCGACGAGAGCGTCGCTAAGGTGCTGGGGTACTTGAGAGGAAACGGTTATCTCCACGCTCCCGTATCGTGAAGCGACTAGATTTGGCCTGCATGCGCTTCGGACCTCAGGCCCGGCGCGGAAATTGAAAGACACCTAGAAAGCATTGAGGGGCTTTAACCTAGGGGCTTTAATCTTCTGTGACTGTCCAACCGCAGCTTCAGCAGTGCAGTTTTGGCAGCCGATGCTAGCGCTCCACTCGCAAATTCCGCCTCCCGAACGATGGCTCGGCGGGCGGTCCGGCAGGCGATCGCGGGCAACTGTATAATGCGGTTGCTCGGATTGCCGCTGTTGCGCTAGCGCAACAATGATGTAGGGTAAGCAGATCGCCACTCAACGTGGGCCAAATCGCCGGCAAACTGCCGCAACAGTCATCAGTCATTGGGTTGGGAACGGCACAACAGGTATGGCATACGAAGCAGAACTGCAGGTAGCAATGGCGGCAACTTTAGCGGCTGCCAAGCTCTGCCAGAAAGTACAAGCTGAGATTCCCAAAGCACTGGAGAAGAAGGATCGAACGCCCGTGACGATCGCCGATTACGGCTCGCAGGCGCTAATTTGCCGGGCGATCGCTGCTGCGTTTCCCAACGACGCGATTGTTGGCGAGGAGGATGCAGTCGCGCTGCGTTCCGCAGAGCAAGCAGATACCTTGGTGCATGTCGCTCAGCAGGTGAGAGAGTTGGTGCCTGACGCCGGGACCCAGGACGTGTTGAACTGGATCGATCGCGGCAACGGCACGGTTGGCGATCGCTTTTGGACGCTCGATCCGATTGACGGCACGAAAGGATTTTTGCGGGGCGAACAGTACGCGATCGCGCTGGCGCTGGTGGAAGCAGGCGAGATCAAAGTCGGCGTGCTTGGATGCCCGAATTTAACCGAGGATATCGAGACGGGAGCGGGCACGCGCGGTTTGCTGTTCCTAGCAGTGCGCGGCAAAGGTGCTCAGCTGCTGCCGTTTGGCAGCCAGGCAGCACGCCCGATTCGAGTCGTCGATCCGGACGATGCAGCGAACTTGCGGTTTGTGGAGAGCGTCGAGTCCGCTCATGGCGATCCCGCACGGCAAGCGGCGATCGCTAAAGCTGCAGGCATTGCATCGCCCTCTTTGCGCATTGACAGCCAGTGCAAGTATGGCGCAGTAGCGAGCGGGCAAGCAGCGCTGTATCTGCGTTTGCCATCGCCGAAAACCCCAGGCTACCGCGAGAATATTTGGGATCACGCCGCCGGGGCGATCGTCGTCGAGGAGGCCGGAGGACGCGTAACCGACATGTTCGGCGAGCCGCTGGAATGGCACAAAGGAGCAAAGATGCTGAACAATCAAGGCGTGGTTGTCAGTAACGGACCCATCCACGATGCTGTCATCTCGGCACTCGGCATTTAGGAACGGTCGGGGCGATGCGGCTTGCTGCCCTGCATGTCGGCAACGGTGGGACCGAAGAGCGCGAGACCGGGCAAGTGAACACTGATTTGGAGAATCGGCTCGTATCCCCATACCGCGAGGCCCGAGGCGATCGCGACTACCTTTTGCCGAGGTTGCGCTTCAAATCGTCGAGTTCGCTGTCGGTTTCCAGGCGCTGGAATTCTGCTTCGAGTGGATCGAAGGCGGACGCGGGCGTGCGCCCGACCTGCGCGCGCGGTTGCCAGTCGCTCGACTCCCAACTAGAGGCAGTTTGCGCGCGCGCTTGCTGCTGCTGTGCTTGTTGCTTAGATCGGACCTGCTCGGCTTTGCGGTGAACTTCTTGGCGGCGCTGTCGTACTTGCGCGAGCAGCTCTTGAGCGCGGGCAAGGCGTTGTTGGGTACCTTGCATCTGACCCCAACGTTGATTGCCTTCGCGGAGCAGGGACGCCTCCTTGTCCAGGGCAGCTTGCATCAAGTCCCTTCGTCCGGCCGCACGGGCGGTGTCGATGCGACCGTGCCAGAGTTTGATCTCTGCGCTGAGCGCGAGAATGGCATCTTGTGCGCGCTTTTCTTCGGCTTCTAAATTGCGTATTAAGCGCAGCGTATCGGCTTCTTGCTCGCGTAATTGTTCTTCCAACGCTTGCAATTCCAAGTGCGGGTGGTCGCGCAGAAATTCTTCCAAGCGCGTCTCGAGAAACTGATTGACATCGTCGAAGATACTCATGCTGGCTTTTGTGCTGCCGCCCGACTCGATACGATCTCGCGGGATGCTGTTATCTTAAGCAAGATCGCGGGCGAGTCCCCAGAGCCTACGTTTGACCCGATCGCTCCCGGATCGACCGCACTGACAACGGACAGGGTCAATTGGCAGGTTCGGTCAGCGGGTGCGTTGCGTCACTCGAAAGAATCGCCAACCGCGATCGACCGCAGCTGGCCGCCACGCTGGATCGTCGCGCGCCGTGCGTCGACCGAGAGCAAGCGCCAGCCACTGGCCCCGATCGCCTCTCCAACCAAGAATTGTTGGGTATTCCCCGCGACGTCTAGCAGCGCGGCCGACTCCGATCCCAACTCCAGCAAACCGACAACCGTATGAACGCGCGCCACCGACGGTGCGGCGGCAGTTGTCACGGGGGTCGCCGATCCGGGCGTTGCTTGCGTCAAAGCTGGTGGAGCGGCAACGACAGCCGACGTGGATGGAGCGGGCAGCAATGGGAGCGGCGGTGGCGGTGGCAGATCGACCGGTGGCGGAGCGATCGCGAGGGTCCGCTCCGGGCTCCGCGGGCGGGCGGGAGATGGAGTAGCTGTTACCGGGCGAGCACTTGCTGACGTTGCAGAGGATGCAATGGCAGGGCTAGTGACAGCCGCCTCAACGGCAGCAGTCTCACCTGCCGCTTCGCGCTCGCGGCGGACCGCTGCTTCCGCAGCTGCCACACGTGCCTCTTCGCGGTAGGCGATCGCGTCGAGGGCGCGCCGCACGTAGTCGGCAAATTCGGCTTCGGATACGTCGGCAATCGGCATCGGCTCGGCAGGCACGACTTCTGGCGTTTCCGTCACAGGTGCGATGCGGCCGCGTATCGGCGTCCAACCGAGCGCGACTGCCACCAGCGCGGCGCTGGCAGCTGCAAAAAGCAAGCGATTGGAGCGGGCAGGAGCCGGCGGTGCCGCCGCCGCTGGAGCTTTAGCCGGGGCAGGCTCGGGCGGCATTTCGGGACGCACCGCTCGCACGTAATCGTGGAGCAATGCATGGAGTTCCGCACGCGCAACAATCGCCGAGCCGTCGACAGAAGAGATATCGCGCTCGCCTTCGGACTGGGACTGCGGTTCGCCGCCCAAAACGCGATCGATGCTAGAGAATAAGCCGTCCATCAGCGCGTCGGCTTCGATCTCGAGCACGCGACCGTTACCAGCGTCAGGAACGGTATCGCTTGGCTTCGTGTAATGACGTCCGTGTTGCTGAGACATTCGTTCGATTCGCTACACTTTCCCCTTCATTAAACTACGCGCTAGGAGGATGAAGTGATGTGACGGAGTTCACTTGCGCAATCAGTACTCGATCGGGTGCATCCCTACATCAAGATCTCAGTAATATTACGGCGAACGTGCACCTGCACGAGCAGTTTACTTACAAGAAACCGGATGCGATAGTTCCGATCTCGATTCCTTTTGCCTTCCCGGCAAGTTCGACAACTTAAGACGCAATCGGCGGCAGGCAATTGCCATCTATCCCGCAAATGAGTCTTGCTAAAACTCCAACGTGGGAAATTTCTCCGTGCGTGAGAAGTGCTCCATGTCGGTAAAGCGACGCAGCTCCGCTCGCTTAATATCGAACACTTGGGGTTCGGCTTCCAACCACCGATCGTTCGTGGCAGCCAAGAGCTCGCAAAGGGTGACCCGGTCCAACTCGGGAGGGATCGCGCCGAAGTAGCCAAGCGTAACGTGAGCGGTAAATAAATATTGCTGTTCCACGCCGAGGTTTAGCAATGCTTCGTTCTGGTAAATGGCTCGCCGCAGGCTCAACAAGCGTTCGTAGGACCGCTCGTCGCGCGGCAACAGAACGGCCACTATTGCTCGCGGGCGAAGCATCAACCCCAACACTTGCCACTGCAACGTTCCGCGCTCGCCCGGCTGGCGCGCGAACTCGGCAAAACTTTTGGCAACGCACGCTTGAATTTGCTCGTCGAATTCTTGGCTGGCGGCGGTTGCTTCGCGGTAAGCATCGGCCCAGATTAAATCGGCTAAAGTGAAATGCAGACTTGCTGGCGGCACTGGCACTAATAAGTCTTCACTAACCTGGCGCAGGAGCTGGATTTGGGCATCCTGCAATTGTCCGTAGAACTTAGGATTATCGACGTCCTCTCCCGCTAGTGGCGTCACGATGCTAAAACCGGGAAAGGCGGCTGGATGGTAGTAACCGCGTTCGTCACGCTCGTACTTCGGGGACTCCTGGATATTATCAAGCTGCGCGTGATAGACGGTTTTCTGAGTCAATCGGCCCGCTCGCTCGACATAGGTTCCGTACGCTTCGTCCAAGCTGATTGCTGCCTCCGCAGGACGCTCTATCCCAACCATAGACTAAAACTCGACCCAACCCCAGAACTTAAACCGACCGAAGACTCAACTCGCTCCCCACGTCTGCTTACTCGCTATCATGCCCATTTATCTCTATTGGGGCGATGACGATTACGCGATCGCCCGGGCGGCCAGAACTCTCCAACAGCGCGTCCTCGACCCTGCCTGGAGTGCCTTTAATGCCAACAAACTTGACGGTCGCCACCCCGAGGCTGCGTCCAATGCAATCGCCCAAGCTCTAACCCCCCCTTTCGGAAACGGCGGTCGGTTTGTTTGGCTGGCTGACACCGACTGGTGCCAGCGTTGTCCGGAACCGCTGCTGAGCGAGCTGACGCGCACGCTCCCACAGTTGCCGCCGACGACCACGTTCTTGCTCTCGACACTGAAGAGGCCAGACGGTCGCCTCAAGTCCACTAAACTGCTTCAACGCCACGCTCGATTTACAGAATTCGCTTCGATTCCGCCCTGGAAGACCGAAGCCCTGTTGCAGCGAGCCCGCCAGGCTGCAACCGAAGCGAACGTCCGCCTCGATCGGTCTGCCCTAGAGCACCTCGCAGCGACTGCAGGCAGCGACTCGCGTCAACTTGCCCAAGAACTCGAGAAGCTGCATCTATACGGGCTCGGTCGCGATCGCCCTCTCGACGCCGACGATGTAGCCGCCCTCGTCTCCACGAACACCCACAACAGCCTTCAGCTGGCCGACGCCATCCGCAGCGCCGACACCGCTCGCGCCCTAACGCTAGTTTCAGCTTTATTGGCTCGGAACGAACCGCCTTTGCGCATCCTGGCAACCCTCACCGGCCGCTTCCGAATATGGCTGCGGGTCAAGCTGGCAATCGCCTGCGACGATCGCGACGATCGAGCAGTGGCGGCGGCAGCGGAGATCGGCAATCCCAAGCGATTATATTTCTTACGTCAAGACGTTCAACCGCTATCTATAGATCAATTAAGAGGGACATTGGCGCTATTTCTAGAGTTGGAGCTCGCACTCAAGCGGGGGAGCGAGTCGGCTGCAACTCTTCAACGCGGGGCCATCACAGCCTGTCGCTGGTGTGCATCACCCCCGACACGTCCCCCTGGCAATCTCCGTCACATGCAGGCATGATGCGGAACATCTCTAATTGGGAAGCAGTCCAAGCTACTGCAGGTGAGTCGAAGAGGACAGTAATATTCTTTCTCATCACTCGTTTGCACCATCGCCGATTGCATTGCGGTTGTTACAAACTGGCAAAATTGGCAACAGTAGCTGACTGACTTTGTTGTCCGTCAGACTCGCATCAAAGACAATAAAGATCGTTACAAATTGCGATCTTTTGCACGATATCGCTGCCAGCTCTTTCTTAGCTAAGTCTGCCGATAGCACCCATGATTGCATCGAAGTTCTCGTTGGCTCGCTTGAAGAAACCGGTGAGGCTCCAGGCGATCGCCGTTGCTGGCTGCATCCTTGCAGCTAGTTCGATCTGGGCTGTTGCTCCTGCATCTACCGGCAATTGGTGGGCAATCGCACCGCCTCATGCTCGGGCACAAGGCAGCTCGATTGAATACACGCAAGAGCAGGTGAACCGCTATGCTCGCTCGGTGTTGGAGATCGAGGAAAAGCGTAAAGCAACCTACGATGAAATCGGCGCGTTAATCGGATCGGGGTCGGTTCCGAGCATTGTCTGTAACGAAGGGCGTGGGTTTAACGGTCTTGCGCGGGACGTTCGTACGCTAGTCGTCGAATATTGTACCGATTCAATCGCAATCGTCGAAGAATACGGGCTCTCAATTGACGAATTTAATGGAATAACTTCGCGCGTCGAAAATGATCGCGAACTGCGCCAACAAATCCAACGAGCACTACAAGATATGCTTTGAACTTAGCTGCATCAAACTGATGGGTTCAGTCGAACGACTTCACTGCTTTCCAGCATATGGTTTCAGGTTGAAAGACTATTGAAACCGTATCATAAGACCGATTTTTTGCGCTAAAATTGGCAGCATGATTGCGCCAAATACTCTCACGTTCGTGCGCTACCTGCCCCCGAATGAACGTGCATCCGTCGATCTAACCTTACCACTAGCCGCGGAGGAACGCACCCGCAGCCGCCAACAGCATCAGCTGCCGGACGGACGTTTCCTCCGCTTGCACTTGCCGCGGGGGACTGTGCTCAAAGATGGCGACCTTCTGCAGGCAGAAACTGGCGAAGTGCTGCGTGCGATCGCTAAGCCCGAGCCCGTTTTAACCGCAACGGCACCCCATGCACTGGACCTTTTGCGCGCAGTTTACCACCTCGGCAACCGGCACGTTCCTTTAGAAATCACAACTGATTACCTGCGTTTATCACCCGATCCCGTTTTACAATCGCTTCTCATCCAACTCGGACTTGAGGTATGCGAGGAAACCCTGCCGTTCCGTCCCGAACCCGGAGCGTATGCCACCCATTGACACTACAGCCAAGTAATCCTCGCCGAACTCCAGTAGCTCTCTTTCAAGACTCTCTTTCTCCACCTGCATTCCAGGGATTTTGCAAACGCTCTGCCGCGATCGTCCGCCGATAATTCCGCCGAAAATAACCTTGTCTGCAATTCAACCGAACTGACCGATCGCGTTTGTTTCGATCGCGCTCCCCCACCCTATTCACTCGGTTCGCAATGGAGGCGATCGCCAATGGACTTCCCTCCGCCTGCACTTCTCTCGCTACTGCAACTCGCTAGTCCGGCTCTGCCAGTGGGAGCTTTTGGTTATTCCGAGGGATTGGAAGCCTTGGTTGCCAGCGGCACGATCGACAGTCGCGATCGCCTGACAACATGGTTATCGAACGAGTTAGAAACGGGAGCCGTTCGTGTCGAAGCAGCAGTGATGCTGCGTGCCCGTGCAGCTGCCGACTGCAGCGATATGGATCGCCTCAATTCGTGGAATGTTTGGCTGGCTGCCACTCGCGAAACCGACGAACTGCACCGCCAGAGTGCTCAAATGGGGGGCGCACTGCTGCGGCTGTTGCAAGATCTCGAACCGGATATCGGCACGAACGCGAGCGCACTCGTGGCGCCCTGCCAGTGGGCGATCGCATATGGTATTGCCGCTGCTCGATGGGCGATCGCGCCAAATGAAGCTACTCTCGGCTTCCTCCACGGCTGGGCGACGAATCTGATCGGAGCCGGCGTCAAGCTAGTGCCGCTCGGACAAACTGCTGGGCAGCAAGTCCTGCGATCGCTGCAGCAGCCGTTAGTGGAAACCGCCCAGACAATCGGGCAGTTAGGCGATGACGAGCTTGAAAGTTGCAGTTGGGGATTGGCTCTAGCCAGCAGCACCCACGAAACTCAATACTCGCGGCTGTTTCGCAGTTAAAGCGCGATAGGGTGCGCCAGACTCTATCCGAAGACATCGCAGTGTGAGGACCGCAATTGCTTCAAGCACGGAGTTCGCGAAACCCAGGTTCGAGCGTGAGGGACGAGATTTGATAGCTAATTGCCAACTCATCGTGGCCGAGCGGCATTGCTTTGGGCGCTGCTCTGAGAGGGTGACGCAGAGTCAGAACCTCCGCGGACAGCTCTGGTGACTCAGCATGAGAGCTATATTGAGAGCCGAGGCTAGCGGCTGGAAGCCATACGCTGTCAATCTTTGACTCGGTTTATACCCCTCAGCCGTCAATCCCCACATCTGTTGTGTCAGTCCCGACAGCGTGCCTGCAGGCTTCTCACTTGCACCAGGAGACTGCCAAGCTATGCTCGAAGTGGCGCGAGCGCATATGCTTAGCACCGTTGACGGCAGGAACTCAAGGGGAGATAAGCTGATGGCGATCGCGATCGATTTCGGGACAAGTAACACGGCAGTCGCCCGGTGGAATTCCAGCACCAATGCACCGGAAGTCCTCGACCTCGGTGAAGTTGCAGTCGCACCCGCACCCGATACGCCCGATGCTCCTGTCGTCCCTAGCCTAATTTATGTCGAGAATGCTGCCACCGCCACCGTCACTATCGGTCAGCTCGTCCGCGATCGGGGTTTGGATCGCGCCGGCAATCCACGTTTTTTTCAGCGCTTCAAGCGCGCGATCGGATTAGAGGGACTGGGCTTCATTCCCGAACTCGACGGTCGAACCGTATCCTTCGAACAGGCAGGCGCATGGTTCTTGCAAACGCTTCTACAGCAAGTGGGCGATCGCGTCGGTACGGTTGACTCGCTGGTGCTAACCGTCCCTGTCGATAGCTTTGAAGCCTACCGGCGTTGGTTGGGCAGCATCTGCCAGTCCCTGCCCTTCGAGCAGGTGCGATTAATCGACGAACCGACAGCAGCAGCTCTCGGGTACGACGCCGCCGCTGACGACCTACTGCTGGTGATTGATTGTGGGGGAGGAACAATTGACTTTGCTTGCGTGCAGCTCGCTTCGTGCGCCAGCGATCGAGCGCCGCTCGGATTCCTGCTCAAGTGGGGTGATAAACTCATCGGCGAGCAGTCCGGTCAGAGCGTCCGTACGGCGCGAGTTCTAGCTAAAGCTGCTGTTAATTGGGGGGGCACCGACATTGACGACTGGCTGCTGGATCTGTTCGCCCGCGAATGCGGATTGCCGGTCTCGTCGTTGACCGCGCGCCTGGTCGAGCGCCTGAAAGTTGCCCTGTCTAATCGTCCTCACGCGAGTGAAGCATATTTCGACGACGCATCGCTCGAAAGCCATGTTTTGGAGTTGACGCGAGAGCGCTTCGAAGCGCTGTTGCGCGAGCGGGGCCTTTTTGCGGAACTCGATCGTCTGAGCGCGCAAATCCAACAACAATTGCGACGCAGCGGTCGGGACTTCGACGACCTCGCTGCCGTCCTGCTCGTGGGGGGCACCGCGCGCATCCCCGCGCTTCAAACCTGGGCGCGCGAGATCTTTACCCCCGACCGCGTGCGCGCCGATCGCCCCTTAAGTGCCGTTGCCACTGGCGCGCTTCGTTTGGCGCAGGGCATTGAGCTTCAGGACTTCCTATATCACAGCTACGGCATTCGCTATTGGAACCGCCGCGACAATTGCCATAGCTGGCATCCGCTCATTCGCGCCGGCCAACCCTACCCCCTTGCCCAGCCTGTAGAACTCGTCCTCGGCGCATCCGTAGCCGGTCAACCCAGCATAGAACTCGCCATTGGCGAACTAGGAGCCGCAAGCGATAGTCGCACAGAAGTTTACTTCGCCGACGATCGCCTCATGACCCGTGCAGTCGGCAGCAGCACGGTAGTTCAACCACTCAACGATCGCGACGGCGCGCGGACCGTGGCCGTCCTCGATCCGCCCGGTCAGCCCGGGGTCGACCGCGTCCGCGTGCGCTTCCAAGTCGACACCGAACGCTTGCTTCGTATCTCAGTCGAGGACCTTCTAACTCAGCGCCCGCTCCTAGAAAACTCCCCAGTTGCCGAGTTGCGCTGAAAGAACATGTCGCTCTGCCAATAATTACCTTGCTCTACTAGATCGCATGACAATATTGAGGAAAATATCACCTCCTGTCGCTACCGCTCCTCGGAGCTCGGGGTTCTCATGCCAACTCAAGGAACTATTGCAACAGATGGCAGACCTGGAATCTTAAGTAGGGCTTGCTGAAAAAGGCTGGAATCCCTGCAATGAAAGGATCTCAGCGTTTTCTATGCCAGAAAAGTGCAAGGTTATAGGCACCAGAGCCTCAAAACCCTTGCACTTGGGCCGAGAATCCGAGGCAAAAAGCTGGGGCTAGATGGTAAAAGCCAGATTCCATAAGCTCTCTGCCTCCTAAATTCGTTTTGTGGACTTTTTCAGCAAACCCTAAGTACATGAAATTGTTCTCTCCAGTAAGTTCCCGCGACCTCTCCGTAGAGTTCTTGGCAGGCATAGGGAGAGCGGCGATCGCCTGCAGGGTTGATGGCATTAGTAAATTGAATCCCTCATTAGCGACCAACAGCACACCATTGCAACGATCTACACCCCCCTGCGAGCCGGTTAGATCTGACAGGTTGCGAATTTGTGGACAACGTGGTGGAAATCCTATCGGCAAATGCGCAAGTATGTAATTGACGCCATACCCTAGAGCGAGCGCTTGCGGAAATTCCGAACGACAAGACTTGGCGGGCCGCGACTGCCACCCCAGCAGCGTCTTGCCTTTCTGCTTCCCTTCAGGGCGCGTATACATGCGGTCTACAAAAATCTACATGTGCTGGCATGTTCGAGCAGTACGTATGGAGCACCGGTCTGCGCCGGCGACACAAAAGCTTCGAACTTGAGTCCCTTCAAGAAGGTGGGTACCGACACGGTTCAATCTCCCATAGATAGCTCTTGCCCGACTCTATCTCTCAAACAGGATGCAGCCCAACGATTGCTATCCCGACCAACCCCATTCGCTCGCGCTGTGCAGGTTTTAGACGGAATTCGCAATTATCCGTGACTCCGAGGACAGTTGCTCTGAGTAAAGCAAGGATCTTAAGCTGCCTTTACAGCTGCCCCCCTCAGAGACTCCATTGCTCAGTGGCGAGTGGTCACAACTTAGCTGACGTAAATGCGACTGCACTGGAAAGCAGCATCGGTATAGGGTGCGAGTGGCATGCACTGCATCTAGCACCTCCTCCCGAAAATGGACGTTAGCACCGTTGAAGTTGCTCGCCTACAAATCAGACGGCTTAGGTCCATTTGCTGCTTGCACTGACTCAAACCAATAGTCCCCAGCACGATGACGCCCAATGCGACAATTCCAGGCCACAATGATAAGACTTATCTGTACGCTCTGTGCTCTACTCGTGTGGTTGACCGCATCACCGGCACTTGCACAGGGAAATCTCGCTGACAAGCAGCTCCAGCGCGGCAGCGAACTAGCACAAGATGCCTTCGCGGCGGCCGAAAGCGGCGATTTCACGCGCTCCGAACGCCTTTGGTCGGAGCTGATCGAGGTGTTCCCGACCAATCCTGCAGTCTGGAGCAACCGCGGTAACGTCCGAGTTAGCCAGAACAAACTCGACGCGGCAATCGCCGACTTCAACGAATCGATCCGTCTGGATCCAGACGCTCCCGACCCCTATCTCAATCGCGGCATAGCCTACGAAGGTCAGGGACGTTGGGAGGACGCGATCGCCGATTACAACCACGTGCTGGCTCTCACCCCAAACGACCCGATGGCTTATAACAACCGCGGAAATGCTCAAGCCGGTCTGCAACGGTGGGACGATGCGCTAGCCGACTACCAAAAGGCTGCCGACATTGCACCGAACTTTGCTTTTGCTCGTGCCAACGCTGCATTGATCTACTACCAGGTTGGCGATGAAGAAAAGGCTGAGCGCGAAATGCGCAATCTCGTTCGCAAATATCCGATGTTTCCGGATATGCGCGCCGCCCTCTCGGCCGTGCTTTGGACCCAAGGCAAACAGGGTGAAGCCGAAAGCAATTGGGTTGCCGCGATGGGCATCGACAAGCGCTATCGCGACATCGATTGGGTCGAACGCGTCCGGCGCTGGCCGCCGGGCATGGTTGCCGCACTCGACAAATTCATCAAGATCGACTCCTGACGTAATTATCAATCACCCTAATCTCATCTAGCTAGCATCCATGAGGGCCAAAACTCCACTCCGACGCCTTCATTACAAGATGCTCGCGGGGCGTCCAGTTTGGCGCTATCACGCTAGCGGTCAGCTCGGGTTCACCGTGAGCTAGAATGAGTGACTGGACACTAAGCTAGATGAGAGTCGGGTAGTTTACATGATGGCAGAGGTGCCTCCCGCTACAGAGCCGCAATCGCGATTCATACTCAAGGTATTGTGGCTCGACAAAAATGTCGCGATCGCCGTCGATCAAGTGGTCGGCAAAGGCACGAGTCCGCTGACCGCGTATTTTTTCTGGCCGCGCAATGATGCTTGGGAGCAGTTGAAAGCCGAACTCGAAGCCAAGCACTGGTTTTCTGAAGCCGAGCGCATCGAACTTCTCAATCGCGCCACTGAAGTCATTAATTTCTGGCAAGAGAACGGCAAACGTACCTCCATGGCACAAGCACAGGAAAAGTTCCCCCTCGTCGTGTTTGCAGGTAGTAACTAACCACAACTAACCACGTTGAGGGCCGTTGAGTTCTCATATGCCAGATAGAATGCACAAGCGGGCAGTTCCTCAACGGAACTGCCCGCTCAATGTTGCCGGTACTGAAACTTATCGGTGCAAGAAGCCGAGTGGAATAAAGCCACAACTGCTGGAAACGTTTGGAACTACGGTGTTTTCCCTGTTGCTGCTTGGAAGCGCGCGCGCGCGCGCTTGAGGGATTGAGCCGCTTGGATCTGCTCGGAGCGATTCTCGCCCGCCGCACTCAGACGCTGCTGCGCGGCTTCGTAGTCCGCGCGGGCAGCTTCTGCGTCAATGCTATCGCCGCGCTCGGCACTGTTAACCAAGACAATCAGCTCGTCATTTTCGACTTCGGCAAAGCCGCCGCCGATCGCCAGCGTGACCCAGTCTTTGCCGGGACGCACGCGCATAACGCCGACATCCAAAGCCGTTAACAGGGGAGCATGTCCGCTAAGAATGCCCAGCTGACCGGTAGTACTCGGCAAAATTGCTTCTTCCGCCGTCGAATCCCACGCCGTTTTGGCCGGGGTCAGGACGCGTACAGTCAAGCTCATAGGTCGTTCTCAATGAAGTCGCGTGTACGAGGGTGGAGGAGAAGCGGGACGCTGCGCGTCCCGCTAGCACTTTGAGACAGCGCTAGAGAGTGTTGTTACTAGGCTTCGCTCTTAAGCTTCTCGGCTTTTGCGATCGCCTGGTCGATGTTGCCCACCAGATAGAACGCCTGCTCGGGCAAGTCGTCCAGTTCGCCGGACAGGATGCGATTGAAACCGTCAATCGTCTCTTCCAGAGTGACGTACTGCCCGGGGGAACCCGTAAACACTTCCGCCACAAAGAATGGCTGCGACAGAAATTTCTCGATCTTGCGCGCCCGGTCCACCGTAAGGCGATCGTCTTCAGAAAGCTCGTCGAGACCCAGAATTGCAATGATATCTTGGAGCTCCTTATATCGCTGCAGCGTAGCTTGCACGTTGCGCGCGGTTTCGTAATGCTCCTTGCCCACAATATCCGGCTGAAGCATCGTCGAGCTGGAGTCGAGGGGGTCTACCGCCGGGTAGATGCCTTTTGAAGCCAACCCGCGCGATAACACCGTCGTTGCATCGAGGTGCGCAAAGGTAGTTGCCGGAGCGGGGTCGGTAAGGTCGTCTGCAGGTACGTAAACCGCTTGGATCGACGTAATTGACCCTTCCTTGGTAGATGTGATGCGCTCTTGCAGGTCGCCCATGTCGGTGCCCAGCGTGGGCTGATAGCCCACTGCCGAGGGCATGCGACCCAACAGTGCAGATACTTCCATACCCGCCTGCACGAAACGAAAAATGTTGTCGATGAACAGTAGCACGTCTTGCTTGGACACGTCCCGGAAGTACTCGGCCATGGTCAAAGCTGTCAGACCGACGCGCATGCGCGCGCCCGGTGGCTCGTTCATCTGACCGTATACCAGTGCGACCTTCGAGTTGGCGAGTTCGTCCTCGTCGATCACTTTGGACTCGGCCATTTCGTTGTAGAGGTCGTTTCCTTCCCGGGTGCGCTCGCCCACACCGCCAAACACCGACACGCCGCCGTGTGCTTTAGCAATGTTGTTGATCAGCTCCATGATGATGACAGTTTTGCCAACACCAGCACCGCCGAAAAGGCCGGTTTTGCCGCCGCGACGATAGGGGGCAATCAGATCGACAACCTTGATGCCCGTCTCAAAAATCGACGGCTTGGTTTCCAAGTCGGTCAATTTGGGAGTAGGGCGGTGAATGGGGGATGCCGACTCAGCAACAACCTCGCCCTTCTGGTCCACCGGCTCACCCAGCACGTTAAAAATCCGACCGAGTGTTGCCTTGCCAACTGGCACGCAAATCGGCGCGCCCGTATCGACGGCATCCATGCCACGGACGAGACCGTCAGTACCGCTCATAGCTACAGCGCGCACCTGGTTATCGCCGAGGAGCTGTTGGACTTCACAGGTGACGGCTACTTCAATGCCGGCTTCGCTTTTTCCTTCAATTCGAAGGGCATTGTAGATCCGCGGCAGATCGCCGCTGGAGAATTCTACGTCAACAACCGGACCGATAACCTGCACGATCCGACCCACGTTTGTCTTTTCTGCAGTGCTGACCATGCCTACCTCATTATGGCTTGCTGCTGTTTTTCCGGGCGAAGGCTCGAAAGCTTAACCTATTGTAAAAATCGCCACCCTACACATTATCACCGAAGCGACCCTTCCGTTCTGCCGAACCCCAGACACGGAAGAACCTCGCCGGCGATCCCATCAGTTTGGACAAATCGCCGGGCAAATCGGTATAAAAGAGGAATTGTCACCGGTTCTTAAGAAAGATTTAAGATTTCTCAAGTTTTGAGGAATTGCGCCGGGATTGCTGAGTCCCGTCACTTATTGTGAACGTTAGCCTCTACCTGTTGAGGCAGTAGGGATGACGGAGACGAGTTCCTTCGGCTGGGCAATCGAGCCTCGGACGCTCCCATGACATGGGACGACCATCCCTACTTTTCTTCTTCAACAGGGGGCAAGTCCCACTTGGGTAAGGCAGTGAATCAGTCAAGTCTGAAGCGGGGTGGAGCGATGTTGACAGGTCCGCAGTGGATAAAGTCCGTGCTCCTGACAGTGCTGTTGAGCTTTACGGTTCCGACAACCGCGATCGCGCTGGCACTAGCAGCAATGGCGGGGGCGCGATACGTGCCGGGGTTTGAGCCCGCAGGTCAAGCAGGCTTTTGGCGCTTGGAGGCGTTTTTGGCAATTTTTGGATCGGGCTGTCCTTTTTGGGGGTTGTTGACTATTGGGACGACAGGTGGGTTCGTCGGCGGTCTGTTTGGATTGTTCAACGGCTATCGCGATCGCCAGTTCGGCCATCCAACCGATTATGCTCGGACTAATCCCGTTGCCGGGCGGCCGGCATCGCTACGGTAGCTGCACGCGCCCGGCAGGAGGTCAGATGTCAGATTCTCCATAGGACCAAAACGCTAATGATGTATTCAGCCACCTACCAGCAGCACGCCACCGTTCTGCTAATAGACTGAACTCTAATTCAACTCGACGAGACGACCGCTTGCCGACTAAATGCCACTACGGTTGCGATTGCATCTGTTTGCTGTGGGTAGGCCACTGCGGGGCGCGCGATCGTGACAAGCGGAATCTCTAACGCCGCGGCAGCTTGTCGGGCAATTGCCTCGCCTCCAGCTGTCCCCGACGCCTTAGTTACCAGTAGTGAAATTGCCCAGGCCCGACATAGCTCCAGCTCCAGCTCGAGCGGCACTGGTGGCCGCAGCGCGATGAGGCGATCGGATGTAAACCCAGAAGCTAACGCAACGTCCAGCGATTCTGGTCGCGGTAGTACTCGCGCAAACAGGGTCGAACGCGCCTGCCACGGTTGAAAGCTCGGCAGTATTCGGCAGCCTACGGTCAGCAAAACGCGTTGCCCGCTCAGGTAGTTACCCGCGAGCAGCGAATTGAAGTTTGCCAGGTTGATACCACGCTCACTTCCGTTTAGCGCAACTGCTGGCCGCTCGAAACGCAAATACGGTAAACTCGCCATCCGTGCTGCGCCAATTGCCATCTCAGACACCCCCGCTGCGAAGGGATGCGATGCATCGACGATTGCAATCGTACCTTCGGCGCGGAGAAATTTCTCACACTGAGAAAACCGCAACCGCCCGACCCTCACTTGAGTTTCTGGGGGATATAGCCTTGCAGCCTCGGGAGCGGCTACTGTCACAACGAATGGAACTCCGAGCTTTAGGAATTCCCGGGCGATCGCTGCGCTCTCGCTTGTACCGCCGATCAGCCAGATCCGCCCTGATTCAGACATCTCAAGTTGCGCTGCGCGTTGGCGCTCCTCGCTTGCGCCACAGTCCACATCCCCTGTTGCCAAAGCTTGTCACGCACATCCTACCTGCCTTTAAGGGCGCGCTGGAAGTTTGTCCGATACGACTTACTCAGCAGCAGCAGTAACGGCCAGAGCAAAGCCAGACGCAAGCGATTGCCAGTGCTATTTTCGTACTGCGTGCGCGCGAATCCGCGTGCAAACTTCCAGACGCCAAATCCATAGCTCGCAATGAACACCAGGACAAAAAAATTCATGGCTATTTCCCTCGGGAACGAACGGGCAGGCGGCACCAAGCTTACCGGTCGCTAGCAAGCTGCAGGTTAGCAAATTCACCTTGTCAATTGCTTGCGCCTCCGCGCGCTTGCTTCGGTGTCGAATCGCACACTGCAGTCCGATGACCATGTTACTAGTATTATGCGCACCAGCCACAAGCTGTTCGGGAACTAGGCGCAACGCTACGATCGCGCGGTCCGGGTTGCTACTATGCCCCTGCCCACTGTTAACTTCCAGCACATGGAAGGATGAACGCCGCCACTCCATCAAGTACCCTTGGGAGGCGGGACGAGGCACCTACGTTTAAGTGCGGGCTGAACTACGGGAGCCGAGTGTTCGCACGGTTCGCACCTCGCATTCACGTCCGCTGGAAGCAGCGATGCGTTAACGCTAGCTCCCTTACTTATCGAATTACTGGCAAGGAGGATTTATGCGCGCAGTGCTGATGGCTGGAGGTTCAGGAACCAGACTGCGACCCTTGACCTGCGACCTGCCAAAGCCAATGGTACCGTTGCTCAATCGCCCGATCGCCGAGCACATTATTAACTTACTCAAGCGTCACGGGATTACAGAGGTCGTTGCCACCCTGCACTACCTGCCTGATGTCATGCGCGATTACTTCGGCGACGGCAGCGACTTCGGCGTGCAAATGACCTATGCCGTGGAAGAAGAACAACCCCTCGGTACGGCTGGCTGCGTCAAGAATGTCGAAGAACTCCTCACCGAAACCTTCCTCGTCATCAGCGGTGACAGCCTCACCGACTTCGACCTGACGGCTGCACTAGCCTTTCACCGCCAAAAGCAGTCCAAGGCAACACTCGTTCTCAAGCACGTACCCGACCCTGCTGCCTTCGGCATCGTTATCACCGATGAGGAACAGCGAATCCGGCGTTTTCTAGAAAAACCCTCGGCCAGTGAAACATTCTCCGATACGGTGAATACCGGCACTTACATCCTCGAACCCGAGGTGCTGAAATATTTGCCAGTTAGTGAGGAGAGCGATTTTTCTAAAGATCTCTTTCCACTGTTGCTGAGACACGGCGACCCCATGTATGGCTTCGTCGCCGTCGGCTATTGGTGCGATGTTGGGCACCTCGACGCTTACCGTGAAGCTCAGTATGATGCCTTGCACGGCAAAGTCAAAGTTGATTTTGCCTACCCTGAAGTTCAACCCGGTCTCTGGGTTGGCGAAAACACCACGATCGACCCAGAAGCAGCTATTCACAAGCCCGTGCTCATCGGCAGTAATTGCCGCATCGGCCCTCGTGCCAGCATCGAGCCCGGATCCATCATCGGGGACAATGTGACTATCGGTGCCGAAGCCGACCTCAAGCGCCCGATCGTCTGGAACGGCGCGATCGTCGGCGAGCAAGCTCATATTTGGGCGTGTTCGATCGCGCGGGGCACGCGGATCGATCGCCGCGCGCATGTTATGGAAGGCGCAGTCCTCGGCGCGCTATGCACTGTCGGTGAAGAAGCCCAGATCGGGCAAGGCGTCCGCGTTTGGCCGAGCAAACAAATTGAATCCGGGGCAATCCTGAATATCAATTTGATCTGGGGCAACATGGCGCAGCGCAACCTTTTCGGCCAGCAAGGGGTTTCCGGTATTGCCAACATCGATATCACGCCGGAGTTCGCTGTCAAACTGGGCACGGCCTATGGCTCCACGCTCAAACCCGGTGCAACAGTTTGTGCATCCCGCGACCAGCGCAGTGTCTCGCGCATGATCAGCCGCGCGCTCATTGCCGGATTGATGTCCGCCGGTATCGACGTGCAAAACCTGGAAGCCACTGCCATTCCAATTGCGCGGACGGTTGCACCGGCCATGTCGGCGGCCGGTGGGATTCACGTGCGCTTGCAGCCCAACCGCAACGACTGCGTATTAATCGAATTCTTTGATGAGAACGGCATCAATATTTCTAAGTCCAAGGAAAAGAAAATTGAAGGTGCCTACTTCAAAGAAGATCTCCGCCGAGCACACATCCCTGATATCGGGCGCGTGTTCTATCCTGCTCAGGTAATCGAAGAATACAGTCGCAGTTTTGAAACCCATCTAAATGTAGAAGCCGTCCGCAACAGTCGCTCGAAGATCGTTATCGATTACGCTTACGCGGTTTCTGGAGCCGTCCTACCGCGCTTGCTGGCCAAATTCGATTGCGATGCCGTGGTGCTCAATGCCAGCCTCAGCCCAACGCCCCTGGCAGGTGAAGAACGCGAAGGCTTGTTGACGCAGCTCGGGCACGTGGTCGAGGCACTACGCGCCAACATGGGCGTGCAAGTTGCTGCCAATGGCGAGCAGCTAGTGCTCGTCGATGAGGCTGGAATTCCGATTCGCGGCGAGCAGCTGACGGCGCTGATGGTCAACATGATGCTGACCGCTCAGCCCCGCAGTACGGTGATCGTACCCGTACATGCCTCCAGCGCGATTGAGGCGATCGCCCGCCGACATGACGGTAAGGTTATCCGCACGAAGGCCAATCCTACAGCGCTAATGGAAGCCTCCCAGGACGAGCCAAATGTCGTCCTCGGAGGGAGCGGCGATACGGGATTTATTTTCCCGGAACTGCATCCAGGCTATGACGCCATGTTCAGCATTGCCAAGCTGATCGAAATGCTCACGGTACAGGAGCGATCGCTGGCTGAAATCCGCGACGAGCTGCCGCGCGTGTCCCACAAGTCCTACACCATGCGCTGCCCGTGGTCGGTGAAAGGTGCGCTAATGCGCCACTTGGTGGAAACCCATTTAGAGGAAAACCTGCAGCTCATCGACGGTGTCAAGATAACCGACCCGCTCACCGATAGCTGGGTACTGGTGCTGCCGGATGCAGGCGAGCCTCAGGTTCATATCTTTGCCAATAGCGAGGATCGCGACTGGGTAGACGAATCCCTTCGAGAGTACCGGCAGCGCGTGCAGGAGTTTATCGATCGCGAACAAGGGGTTGAATTCGTCGGTAACTAGACGCATTCGGACTCCATGCCTCAAAAAATGGCTGCAGAGAGCATTCCGATCGATGCATGCCAGTAAGGAGATGGCACGACTGCTTTCTAGAACATTCTGCTAGCGGGTTGTGGGATGAGCCGATACACTTGTTGCCATCAAGCTATTTTTCAAGATGCACCGATGAACAGCTGTGTTTTGCTGGCGCGTATCGTTCGCAGCCCCGAGTTGCGTTATACCCCCGACAACCAAACCGCGATCGCGGAGATGATGGTGGAGTTTCCGGGACTGCGCGCGGAAGACCCACCGGCAACGTTGAAAGTCGTCGGCTGGGGCAATCTTGCGAACGAGATTGCCGATAGCTACACCGAGGGCGATCGGGTGCTGCTTGAAGGTCGCTTGCGCATGAACGTTCTCGAACTCGATGGATACAAGGAAAAACGCGCCGAACTTACAGTCGCACGCGTCCATCGCTTGGAGGGTGACATTGCCAGTGACTCGGCAGCTGTAGCCTCTCTGCCTCGTGCGACGCCAGTGCCCGCACCCCAAACCCCAGAACCGAGCTTCGCACCCGAACCCACCCCAACCCCCAGTAGCGCGCCCGAGTATACGCCCGAAGAACTCGATGACATTCCGTTCTAAGGTGCCTTGGCCGACTTGCCTTGGCAGCGTCCCAAGCCACTAGAGTCACGTGCTCCCCGCTCGCTGCCGCATGGTCTCCGCACTGCCCGGCTGCTTTTGCCTTACAACTATGCTGCACGTCCGGACACTGCACCTACCGCTTGACAGCAATCTCAAGCCGATTAAAAAACCGGTTGCGTTTGCTCCACGTCCGGGTGGGGATTGTCGGGATGGGGGTCGATTGCTTTAAGCGATCCGGATTTGGTCTAACCGGACAAAAGACTAAGCTGATGTTTGCCGGAACGTTCGAGATTGTCTCGCTGGCCGGCTCTCTGTCGCCAGATGGAAGCACGTGCACGTCGAGATGTCAGACTCCATGAGTTGGACTCTCGGCAACCATCTGGTGGCAGGGTGTGTGGTTGTTAAACTGCAGAAATCGTGCAAGGACTGAGCTAGAGCTGGTTTTGCATCGGGAGCCCGATCCGCACCTGGGCTTTCAAGAACTCTGAGGAAAGTCGGTCGATAGCAAGGTGCCACTGGAGCACGCTTGAGTACGCTTTGGAATAACTTGTCCTGAGTCAAGATCGAGGGGAGCGTTTCACCCATCCTCACGTCATACAGAGACAGAAGCTCCGCCTGGCGACCGCGCCTGCATGCCTAATGTCATATCAACCGTTCGCTCCTCGTTCTTTTTCCTCGGATGCCATGCCGGATGCCGTTCCTTCGCACTCCGCACTCGAAACCAGCAATGCTAATTCGTCCCAAGCACTGCGAGCCGAGCTACAAACTCTTTACCAGCAACTGCTCGAGCTCGAACGCGAGCGCGATGCAGCCAATGAAAGTGCCGCGCATTGGCGCAACCTTTACTCTACCGAAGCCCAACAGCGCCGCAGTGAAGCTCGCTTGGCGGAAGAGCGTATTGCGCGCTTGCAAGCCGAACGCGATCGCACTGCTCAGGTGGGCGAGCCGTCTCTACCCGATTCTCCCGCTGCCCGTGCGGCAATCGCGGCCGAATTAGTCGAACTCAATACACTAGAAGCCCTCCGTGTCAAGTTGGTAGCCGTGCTGCAGGAACGCGATCGCCTTTTCGCCACGCTGCGAACCGAGCAGGTCAACCACGCCAAAACGCGCGACTCATTAACGGCAATTCTCGGAGATGCAATACAGCATTTTGGCCGGCAAGCGGGCAAATTGGGAATGAATCACTTAACTTCATCCGAACCGCTGGGGATAGACAACGGTCCCTAAGTGGACTCGAAGCAAGGGACTTGGCCCTACTCTTTAAATTTGCATCCGGATGAATCGAAGGTGAAGACGAGCGGTGACGAACTCTCACCCGACATTGCTGGAGCTTAGGAGTAAGGCACTCTTGTTGTCAGCCAACATTCCGTCAAACTCTTACTTGCCGTTAAGATAAAGGGCAAGACAAGTCAATATCCCTGAGGAACGACTGCGCCATGGACGCAACTACATTACTGGTAACTAGTCTCGTTAACTTTATTTGGCTTTACACGATTTTGATCTTTGCTCGAATTTTACTGAGCTGGTTGCAAGGAGAAGGCTGGGCACAGCAGGCGATGGCATTCCTCAGCCCGGTTACCGACCCCTATCTCAACGTTTTCCGCTCATTTATTCCGCCCCTCGGCGGCATTGATTTTTCGCCTATGTTGGCCCTTTTCGTGCTCAGCACAGTTGCGCGGGTCCTCGGTGGCGCAGTTTAACTTAGCTCTTATAGCCCTTAAGCTGTGAAACAAAGACGTTACTAGAAATGACGAGCTAGAGTCATTCACTCCCAGGAGCATTGGCTCAATTTTGCGCGAAGCAACGTAATCTTGCATCCTATGGGTTTAGCGTTTTATCGCGATTGCTGATGGCGCGAACCGATGTCGCATTCGCGCCGATGCACCGAGCGCACTTATCACCTAGTTTAGGAATGCTCGACGGACTTTTGCCGAGAATCCTGACGCCTTGAATTGCTTGAGCTGGAGCGGCAATTCTTGGCTGGCCGGGACGGTGATGCGAAGTGTAAAGTCGCTGACGCCGGGCGGAACTTCTTCGATTGATCCGAGCCGCGTGCGATTTTGCATGGTCGGATTGCCTTTGGCATCGTAAACACGGCCGTACACGTCGGCATCGTAAACGTATTTGCCCGAGTGATTATCGGCTTTGCCCTCGATCAGGTAACAGGTTGCAGCACGACTAGAGCCGCCACTGGTTACCATGTTGTCGAACTCTGCAGGACAATCTGTGTAGCTTAGGTCGAACAGCCTGATTTGCGTAAGGGCAGCCGCAGGGAGCAGACCGGAGAGCCAGAAGCACGCCGCGATCGCGAGGGTTGCCAGAACTCGGTAGCGCATGAGTGGGGGGCGCGGTAAAGAATGTAAGAATAAGCTTATCGCGAATCGCCGAATCGACCCTGAACGCATACACCGACCGGCTTATCAAGTATCGACGTCCGTAGTCGAGCGGAGCAAACGCTACCTCCGGTCCGTCGATATGACCCCAGCTACGGTAGCCACCCGTTAGCGAAACGATCTCTGACGTCAGCGGCTACTTTTGCGCCCGGACAAAGGCAAGACGCTCATGCCGCGATCGCGTTGGCATCCAGCCACTTATCTAGGGATATATCCAGCCAGCAATCGACGACGGGGGCGTTTTGGATGCGAGCTTACAAGCGATCGACTGGTGCGTGCTCGCTAGGATGGGAGAGATGCTCGGCTCCAGCTTCAAGCCAACGCGGCAGCATCGTGTCGAACATCTCGGGATGAAATGGCAAACCCCAGACCGACGAGCCTTAGCAAAACGCTCGGTTAGGGAACGTCGTGCCGGTGGCACGTAACGTCGCTCCACTGGGAACGGTAAAGCCCTCTTGATGCCACTGGTAAACGTATATCGGCGTGGAGAAGACCCCTCGATTGTCCCTCACGGCAGGGTAGATGAGACGATAGCCGACTCTACTTCACCATCGGGGTGCGGAGCCGCTTCGGCACCGAGAACGCTTATAATCGCTTGTGCTCCCAAGAAACTTCCCAGTAGCGTGTGACCGCCGAGCAACGCGCGCTCGATCCAGTCCAGCTCGGAGCGAATGCAAGGGAGATGGTCGTCGTTTTCACTCATCGGTCCGCTGAAGATGACCTTGGCAGCATAGCCGTCGGGGGACGGACGTGCATCGCCGGCAAAAGAAGTACGTTGGTCGAGGGGAAATCCTGGCGCGCAAGTGGTGTCCCACTCATCCCGGCTCGGAGGTGGTTTGATGGAGGATAGTAAGTATTCGTCTCATTAACTGCAGGAAAACGATTGCGAAATGCTTCCGATTAACAAGACGCGCGGGCATTAACGGTTTGTACCGGACGCAAACGCAGAAATTTTGGGCAATCGGGTTATGCCGTAGCTCCAATCAAGCAGGGAATTTGAGATTGCGCGGGAAAAAGTATGGTCATGCGCTCGTTTTTACTCGGAAAAATTCATAACTGTACGCTGACGGGAACGCATCTGGAATACGACGGCAGCATTAGCATCGATCGCGCACTGCTGGATGCGGCCGGCATCGCACCCTACGAACGAGTGCAGGTGGTCAATATTTCGACAGGCGCTCGGTTGGAAACCTACGCGATCGCCGCTCCAGCCAGGTCGGGGCGCGTCGAGTTGAATGGGGCAGCAGCGCGGCTGGGCGCAACCGGCGATCGCGCGATCGTTATGAGCTATGGTTGGCTCAATGCTGGGGAAGCAGACAACCACGCTGCCCGCGTCGTTTGCGTAGACGAGCAGAACCGACCGGCATCCCAGCTACAAGCAACTGTCGACTGCCCGTAGCGGATCGAGCGCATTGAATGCCGGGTAATGCGTCGCGACAGGCCGAGAGCACCCAATATTTCTCCATTACTGGTTCTTTTGAGCTTTAGGGTAAACGCACGATTGAAGAAGCACGCGCACCGCTACTGGCAATTGCCTCTCAACGGACCTCGCTGCGAGGCCGGGTAATGTGGATCGATCGTTAAAATAATCGAAGCTTGTTTTAACGGCTGGTTTGTAGTTTCGATAGCGCCCACATCCAGGTCGTGGAGGACAGACGCCCGTGTACGAGCTCAGAGCTGCGCTGGAGTTGGCGAATTGCGAGGAGCTGCAGCAGATCACGCAGATCCTGTTTTGCCGAAAATTTAATCCGCTCGACTATTTCGCGATGCCGGCCCCCGAGGAACTGCAACAACGCGATCGCAGCGCTTGGCTCGACGCGATCGAGGAACGCTTCCGGTTCTTGGCTGCCGATGGCGTAGCGATCCTGCGCCGTCAAACCGATGCCCTGACCTACCGCCAAGTATTGATGCGCGTCTGTAAATACCTCAAAATCCCGGTAGCGACCGATCTCGGCACGGTCGATCTAGAAGCCGAAGTTTTTTTAAATTTGGTCGAGAAAGCCTGGCAGCGCCTGCCTGCCGCTGAACGACGCTCGACGCTGTTTCGCGTCAGGCGATCGCTGGCCCGCGCCCAAGCTCCAGAGCCGCTGCCGCCACAATTGGAGCACAATCCCTTTGACATTGCTCTTAAAGGCGGAAGTGCGATCGCGGTCAGCTCGCTGTTACGGTCGTGGTTGTTGCGGGAAACTGCACGGCAGTTTGCCCTGCACTTTGCCACCTACCAGACCGCCCGTGCGGCAATCGCGCACGGGGGAGCGGCAGCAGCAGCCCACTTGCAAAGTCAGGTGGCGCTGCGGGCAGCACAGCGCGGCATGATCGCCAATGCAGCCCGCTACGGTGCCGTGCGGACGACATTTGCCGTACTCGGTCCAGCGCTATGGGGCTGGTTCCTTGCCGACTTGGGCTGGCGCGCGATCGCGACGAACTACAGCCGCGTGATACCCACCGTGTTTGCCTTAGCGCAAATCCGACTGACGCGCGAAGCATGCTGGCAGCCTGTGCCGGCAAATTAGCAGGTTTGCGCGGGTTAGCGAACTGTCGAATGTAGGACAACCGAGCGGACAGCTGTATGGACGATCGCCTGCAGACCGACGAGCGCTGGCGCACGCGCGCTTGGCATTGGCAGGTGGGTGCGACCGCGATCTTGCCACTGCTACCGACATGGGGGGCGCTCTCGCTGGTGGGCGTAGTAGTGGCGGTATGGGCGCGCTACTGGCGGCGGTTGCTGGGGCGGCCGTTGATGTGGGGTTGGGCGCTGCTGGCCGCGTGGCTGATAGTGACGGCGTGTTGTGCGAGCGATCGCGGAGCAGCTTGGCTGGGCTTGGCAAACGTGTTGCCGTTCGTCGCCATGTATGCCGCAACGAGCGCCCTCGTGCAGCGACCCGAGCAGTTGCGGGTATTGGCTGTAGCAATTGCAGCCCCGGCAGCGATCGCGGCGGTGCTGGGACTGGGACAGATCTGGGCCGGCTGGACGACGCCACCAGCATGGGAACCGGTTCTGGGCTGGACGCTAGTGGCGGGTGGCAATCCGCCAGGACGGCTTGCCTCAGCGTTCATGTACGCCAATATTTGTGCGGTGTATCTGCTCGTGGGGCTGGCACTGGGAGTCATGCTAGTGCTGGATGCCTGGCAGCAACTGCAGCGGTGGTTGCTGGTTGCGGCGTTCGGCGGCACGGTGGCGATCGCAGCGGCACTGGGACTTACAGCGTCGCGAAATGCATGGGCGTTAGGGCTTTTAGTGGGGCTGGCATATGCAGTTTTCCTTGGATGGCGCTGGCTGGTGGCGGCAGCAATTGCGATCGCTGCTGTAGTTGCAGGGGCTTCATTTGCACCGCCGTCGCCCTTGCAGCAAGGACTGCGCGCGATCGTGCCGGACTATGTATGGCTGCGGCTCTCCGATCGCCTGCATCCCGATCGACCGGAAGCGCTGTTACGCTCGACGCAGTGGGAGTTTGCTTGGCAGTTGGCACGGGCGCGACCGTGGACGGGCTGGGGGTTGCGCAGTTTCACACCGCTCTATCAAGATCGGACGGACGTGTGGCTGGGGCACCCGCACAATTTACCGCTGATGCTGTTTGCAGAAACGGGAATTCCGGCAACATTGCTTTTGGTGGCAATGGTGGGATCGGTAATGGTACGGACGGTACGCTTGCTGTGGGTTTGGCCGGCGCTGGCCCCGATGCCGGGCTCAGGACGACCGTGGCATCGAGATCGCTTGGTGCTGTTTGGGTTTGCCGTGGCGTTTAGTAGCTGTACGTTATTTAACTTACTTGATGTGACGCTATTCGACCTGCGGGCAAACGCGATTGCCTGGTTGCTGCTGGGTGCGATCGACGGCGTCACCCATCGCGATCGTTGATTGCTGTTTTGGTCCGCGGCAGCGGGCTCGTCCTAGGACAAACCTGCAGTGGTACGGGCACGGCATCGGTCCGAGGCTGGGTAAGTGGCTTGCGGGGCAACGCAACGCGATCGCGTCGGACCTATGCGTCGGAATTCTCGGCATTCGCGCTATCGTAGTGGGGTGCTTGCGGGCACATTCGGGCGCGTAGCTCAGTGGATAGAGCACCAGATTCCGGTTCTGGGTGTCGCAGGTTCGAATCCTGCCGTGCTCGTCGATGAATGGTTCCAACGACGACTTCGATTGCAAGCCAGCCGGTACAGGCGATAACGAACTTCATTAAACCGGGCGAGCAAGCGTTAGTGCTCGACCCCATCGTCTGGTGTCGGACGAGGGCGTTCTCAAACTGGAAAATCTAGCCGCAGCGGTCGGTCCTGCACGTAGCGATTGCTTTGCCCCGTCCGCGCGGCGGTTTCGGCCTTTTGCAACTCGGTACCGAGATACAGGGCGTGCTCCACGTCCAGTGCTGGGAAATCTGCTGCCAGTTTCCGGTAGAGCTGCATTGCCGTCCGGCTGCGATAGCTACGCGTCACCTCGCCGCTGCCTGGCGTCAGGTGCTCGACAACGATCGCACCATCGCCGTCGAGAGCGATCGCGAAGCTACCGCTCGGGTCGTCGTAGTCTCGGATCGCGTGCAGGCTTGCGTAATGGTTGCTGACCAAGCGCTCGGCATTGTCCCAGCAGTCGTCGTAAATATGTGCGCTCTGGGAGACGGTCACCAACGGTCCGAGCTGCAGCTCCAGCCCACCGCGCCGCGCTACCTCGGTGCAGATGTGCTGCTGCAGCGCGCGCAACCCCATTGCATTTGCCGGCCAGGCCGAAAACATATCGTTGCTGCGAAATGTTGCTGTCAGTGACAGTTCGCGATCGCCGATCCGCACCCAAATGTGGTTGAGACACGGCGGACTGTCGCCGGCATCGTGATCGCGCACGTCCCACAGCGACATTACCGCCCGCGCCGTCCCCGAATCGCAGACGAGCTTGGCGATCGCCTGCTCAATTTGGTCGCGACCGAACCAGGAACGCAAGCGCTGCCCGTAGGTATACTTCACGCCGTCGCGGTGCGGCGCATCGTCCATCACTTGGGCGATGTAACTGTCTAGAAACGCGCGATCGATGGGCAAATAATTCGGCTCGGGGAAATGAAACGCAGGCGGCTCGTCCGTCACTACGGCCACCAAGTCCACCAACTCTTGCCAGAACCCGTCGTATGCCGTCGGTCGAACTACACCTGTTGTCTTGATGCGGTGGACGATCTTGACCCACGTATCGGCAATAGTTTTGCCCTCGATACGATGCCCGTATCGCGGACCCGGCAGGACGCTCGGCACCCCCTCCGCCATCGGAAATTCCCGCGCCTCGCCCCAAACCGGCAGGGGATCTAGTTGCGCGATCGCCTGCACCCGCTCCACCGCTGCCGCGATCGCCTCGGCACGCTCCCAGGCGATCGCGGCGCGGACCTGCTCCAAGATTGTTGCCGGCAGTTCTGGATCGAGGTAGCCTGCAACCGGCGATCGCACGATCCAACATTCGCGACCCGTGTCGCTCTCGCCGCGCTCGAAACCGGACTCGAAAAAGTCCAACAAACATCGCACGGCACCTGCATTGCGATCTTCGCGCGTAGCATCCAGCGCTACCAAATAGCGCACGTGCGGGTTGGCGAGCAAGTTGCGAATCAGGACGTTAAGCCCTCGCGTCGGCGAATACAGCTGCCCGACGACCGCATACTCGTACGATTGCAAATGCGAGATGACGGCTTGTTTGAGCGTCCAACCCGTCACCACCGCCGTCTGTCCCGTCCCACAGGCAAGCTGATTGGGTTTGTAAGGTGGCAGATACCGAAACATACTCGATCGACTTGTCACCGTCTTAGCAGACCTCGCTCGAGGCTTCCTATGGTATCCACTGGCGACCATTACAACCCTTAGAAGTTTCTGAAGGGCACCTGAAAAATTGCCGTTTTATGCGTTATCAGCGGCTGAAATGCACGTGTTGGCGTGCAGACCTTCTGTCTTGAGAGAATTAATCGCGGTGCCCTGAACCTAGAGCGCGCAAATATTCTCCGTCAGCAATGATATCAGTCTGCTTGGCTGGAACGCACTCGTATTGAGGAATTGTCGGACCTCAGCGTAATTAGTGGGGAGCGCCGGCGCAAAGCTGCCGAGGCAATGGCTCGTGCTGCATCGTGTGCCAGAAGAGATGCGATCGGGGTGTAATTGCTGCCGATTTCACATGTCGAGCCAGTACGATCCAAGGGTTGTGTCGTGCGATTGCCGTCATGTGCTCGTCCAAGTCCTGGTTGCGATTGCCAATTGCCCCGATCCTCATAATTTTTATTTGCCTGTTCGGGACTATCGCCTGTAGTTCCTCCGGGCGAGTACTGGCTCAGGACCGGCTATTTCTCAATCGGTCGCTGGAATTCCTCGATGCGGTCACCTTGCCGCGCCAAGCCTTTGCCGAAACGCCCGTAGGCGGACTCTCCGCGATCGCCTACGACCGCCAGCGCGGCATTTACTACGCCCTCTCCGACGATCGCGGCAATCGCGCGCCTGCGCGCTTCTACACCCTGCAGATCGATCTCAGTCCCGACCGCACCCAGATTCAAGCGGTGGAGATCGCTGGAGTGAAATACCTACAAACGCCTGAAGGCGAGCTGTTTGCCCCCGGAAGCCTCGACCCGGAAGGATTGGCGATCGCGCCCGGCAACAGTCTTTATATTTCCAGCGAAGGCAGCCCGCGCGATGGCGTCGAGCCTTTCATCGCGCGCTTCGATCTTGCCACCGGCCGGCAGCTCGATCAATTGCCTCTACCCGAGCGTTATCTTCCTCGTATCGAAGGCGATCGCGGCATCAAGGAAAACCGCGGCTTCGAGGCACTAACGCTGGGAACGACGGGACTGTCCGACGTCGACCCCTATCGCGTCTTCGCAGCAACGGAGTCGACACTTGAGCAAGACGAATTGCCCCTAGACGCGCCGAGCGATATACCCGCACGCGTGCGGGTCTTGCACTATGCCATCAACTCCGTCAGCGCGCCGACCCTGGTAGCCGAACACGTTTATTTACTCGACCTCGCACCGCTAGGAACGGCAGCCAATGGTCTGACAGAGCTGGTTGCTCTTCCCACTGAAGGGTACTTTCTATCTTTGGAGCGCACTTACAGTCCGCTGCAAGGGAACGGCGCGAAGATTTTCCAGATAGCAGTGGGCAACGCCACCGATACGTCCCAGGTTGGAAGCCTCAGCAGCAGCCTCGGGCAGATTGTGCCATTGAAGAAACGCTTGCTGCTCGACCTCAGCACGCTCGATTATCCGCTCGACAACCTCGAAGGCATGACCCTCGGACCCCTGCTACCGGACGGGTCCCAAAGCCTACTCTTGATTAGCGACGACAATTTCAGCGAGAAACAAACCACGCAACTACTATTGTTGCGTCTAGTAAAGGGATGAGCGCGCCCACGCTCCTGCGGCGGTAAGGATAAGAGACCAATAGTTGTTTAGACACATCCAAACACATCTAACCAAGCACAGCTAACAACCAAGACTTATGACGCATGCGACCGACCTCAGAACACTAGTGCAGTGGATGGCCGCTGACTTCAGCAATCAGGCCCAAGCACTGGAAAATCCACCGTTCTTCGCACACATTCGAGTGTGCATGCGACCCCTACCGTTGGACTTGCTGTCAGGGCCGAGCCTATTGCTCGAGCAGGCCTACGACTACATGGTGAGCCAACCCTATCGTATTCGCGCCCTTAAGTTTGTCGTCACTGACGATCGCATCGAAATCGAAAACTATACACTTCGCGAGCCCGAGAAGTTCCACGGTGCTACGCGCGATCGCGACCGGTTGGGTCAGCTACGCGCGGACCAACTGGACAAACTTACTGGCTGTAACTCGATTGTGTCTTGGACCGGGGACAGTTTCAAGGGTGAGGTGGAGCCCGGCAAAGCTTGTATTGTGGTTCGAAACGGAAAGAAAACTTATCTCGATAGCACATTCGAGATCGATGCCGATAAGCTCGTCAACCTCGATCGCGGCCGCGACCTGGAGACCGACGAGCGCGTCTGGGGCACAATTGCCGGGCCGTTTCACTTCGTCCGACGTACCAGCTTTGCCAGGGAAGTCCAAATTTAGCGGGCGGAACGGGTCGCTGCAAGTTCCTTCGACGCGTCCGAACTGACAGTTCCAAAGAAAGTTTTTAAGATTTGCTTCACGTTCGGCCGTCTTTCCCGCCGCGATCGCTCAATTAGGATAGGAAGAACTTATGGCTGACATGGGGAGCGCAAGCAGTCGCGCACTGCAGTCGTGCGGCGAGCATTGCAGTTGGGTTTACTTCGCCCCGCTTGCCGAGATTGCAGCCAGCCCATTTGCCCAGCCCATTTGCGTTTGCATAGGAGAAGGCCTTGACTACAACAGCTGCGTTTAAAACCACTCAATCAGAAGCCATTTTTAGCGCTGCCCAAAAACTTATGCCCGGCGGCGTTAGCTCGCCAGTGCGCGCCTTCAAATCCGTCGGCGGCCAACCGATCGTTTTCGATCGCGTGTCGGGTAGCCGCATATGGGATGTCGATGGAAACGAGTACATCGATTACGTGGGTACCTGGGGCCCAGCAATTTGCGGTCATGCCCACCCAGAAGTGATTGCCGCCCTCCACAACGTCCTCGACAAAGGTACTAGCTTCGGCGCGCCGTGCGCGTTAGAAAACGTGCTAGCCGAGATGGTTATTGCCGCCGTGCCCAGCGTCGAGATGGTGCGATTCGTCAACTCGGGCACCGAAGCGTGCATGGCGGTACTGCGCCTTATGCGTGCGTATACCGGTCGAGACAAGGTTATTAAGTTTCAAGGTTGCTACCACGGCAGTGGCGACATGTTTTTAGTGCAAGCCGGCTCAGGTGTCGCAACATTGGGGCTGCCCGATTCACCTGGCGTTCCAAAAGCCGCAACGAGCAACACGCTGGCGGCGCCCTATAACGACCTCGAAGCGGTGAAAGCTCTGTTTGCGGAGAACCCCGACGAGATTTCCGGCGTAATTCTGGAGCCAGTGGTAGGCAACTCCGGGTTCATCGTCCCCGATGCAGGCTTCTTGGAAGGACTGCGCGAGATTACCCAGGAGAATGGAGCGCTATTGGTTTTCGACGAGGTCATGACTGGATTTCGCATTGCCTACGGCGGAGCGCAGGAGAAATTCGGCATTACGCCCGACCTGACGACGCTAGGCAAGATCATCGGTGGCGGCCTGCCGGTGGGTGCCTACGGCGGTCCCAAAAAAATTATGGAAATGGTGGCACCGGCCGGGCCGATGTACCAAGCCGGGACGCTTTCGGGCAACCCGCTAGCCATGACAGCAGGCATCAAGACGTTGGAGCTTCTCCAACGTCCGGGCGTATACGAGCATCTGGATCGAGTGACGTCGAAGCTAATTGCCGGACTAAAGGAAATTTCCCAGGAAACGGGTCAGGCAACAACTTGCGGTAGCATCAGCGGCATGTTTGGAATGTTCTTTACCGATCGGCCGATTCACAACTTCGAAGATGCAAAAACTTCGGATTTGGCAAAGTTTGGTCGCTTTCATCGCGGCATGTTAGAGCGCGGGATCTACCTAGCACCATCCCAATTCGAAGCCGGCTTCATGTCGCTAGCGCACACAGATGCGGATATCGATCTCACGCTGACAGCAGCCCGCGAAGTAATGGCAGCACTCTAGATTGATTGCTCAGCGGTCACGCTTTTGGCGTGGTTGCCGCCCCCTGGACAGGAGTGACTCATTTTCTGGAACTGAAGGGGCGGTTTGCGTCAGAAACGCCGATACATCCACGCTGGTTCTGTGAGTATAGTCCCTACAGATTCAGCGTGGTCCCTCTGGAGTCCAGCTCCGCCAGTCCAGACTGTGTTTAGACGGTCGAAGGTTCCTCCAAGCGGGCAACCAACACATCAAGTTATTTAATTTTTACTGCACGGCGATCGCCTCTGTTTCGAAAGAACCGTCGGCTCCAACCCATACAATATTCTTGATGCCGCAAATTCGTGCGCGATCGCGTGCCTCTGCTTGCGTGCTTGCGTCCAGCTCCAGTTCCACCTTCGAGGTAGGCGTCGTTTGCCGCAGGGCGCGCGCGCGTTTGAACGCAGCTACCTCGGCTGCAGATTCCAGCGGGACTACCAACCAATCGCTCGTTGCTGCCATCTGCGGCAACTGTTGGGTTGGCAACAATGCGGCATGTAATTCTTCCAAGCCAAAAGCGAACCCCATCCCCGCTCGCCGCTCGCCGCGCGGATGATACAGCTCCAGCAGGCGATCGTAGCGCCCGCCCGAACCCAGCACGCGCGCGCCAGTTGCTGTCTGAACTGCCACTTCAAACGTCGCCCCGGTGTAATAGTCAATCGTTTGCACGAGGCTTAAATCGAGCAAGAGCGTTACTTCCGTTGTCGTCTGTGCCAAGATTTCGATCAAGGATTTGAGGCGTTCGGTTGCCGCTCGTGCCTCTACATCGAGTTCTAGACCGGCTACGCGCTGCAGCACCTCAGCCGGTCGGCCGCGCAAGTCGAACAACCGCAGTGCACGATCGAGCAAGCTCGGATCTAACGGTAACTGGGCCAGCGTGACGCGATCTAGGTGTGCCAAACAATAGCGTACGCGCGATCTCAGCTGCTCCGGAAACGGCTGCAGCAATGCCCGCGTTAAGCTGGCTTCACCGAGCACGATTTGCCAGTTCGGCAGGCCTACTGCCTGCACGCAAGCAATTGCTAATAGCAACACTTCAGCATCTGCTAAAACGCTGCCAGCACCCAGCAGCTCGACGCCAAGTTGGTAAAACTCCACCTGCCGTCCGTGGTGGCTGACCGACCGCCGAAACACATTCGAAGCATAGTACAGTCGCAGTGGCGAGGACTTGTTTGCCATGCGCGCCATACAAGCTCTGGCCAGCGAGGCTGTCAGCTCCGGCCGCAACCCCAGAATGCCTTCCGATATATCCTGAACCTGAATTACGGTCTGTGGCTGGATCGCGCCGCCTGCCTCTAGGGTCTCTAAGCGTTCTAGGGTTGAGGTCACCACGCGTTGATAGCCCCATTGCCGAAATACCTGCTGCAAGCGATCGCCGATCCAAAGTTTTTGTTCGACTTCAAGGGGCAGCCAGTCGCGAGCGCTGGCCGGGGGCTGAGGAGTAGCAGTCATAAAACCCACGTTGTCAATGGCAACGCGTCAAAGGCAACTCAATGTCGCACCGTTTTATTCGGTTGCGGCAGAACAGCGAAATTTACTGCTACTCAGTTAATCACAAGAGCCGATCGTGATGCTATCCCGGGACAGCGAGTTCGAAAGCAGTAAGTTCCCTTTATACCTCTGCCCTACCTACTTAGGGTTTGCTGAAAAAGTACACAAAACGAATTTAGGAGGCAGAGAGCTTATGGAATCTGGCATTTACCATCTATCCCCAGCTTTTTGCCTCGGATTCTCGGCCCAAGTGCAAGGGTTTTGAGGCTCTGGTGCCTATAACCTTGCACTTTTCTGGCATAGAAAACGCTGAGATCCTTTCATTGCAGGGATTCCAGCCTTTTTCAGCAAGCCCTACTTACCGTTGCCAAATAAACCCCCTAGGAAGCTGCGCTTGCTGCCCTTACTATCCGTGTCAACGTTAGTCGATGACGGCGGTAGCGGTTGCTGAATCGTTTGTTTCTGGCGATCCACGAGCTGGTCGATCATTTGTTGGGCCACTTTTGCCTGGGGATTATTGGGATCGCTCGCAATTGCTTTGCGGATATGAACGCGCGCCATGCCAAACGACTTCTGACCCAGATATGCGATGCCGAGCAAGGCATGGCAGCTGCTATCGTGCTTGTCCACTTCTAGGGCCTCGCGCAATTCCCGAATTGCTAGGACGTAGTTTTTTGTTTCGAGATACCCTTGCGCGCGACGACGGCAGGGCTCCATCGGAGAACTTGCGCGACGCTTATTCGCCTGACTCTCCGTCGCCACTGCAGCTTGCTTGTTGCCGTTAATGCCGATACCACTATCTAAGTTCTGCGGTGTTCGACTGCTCGCCGCATTTAAATGCGCGGGCTTGCGCGTCATATAAACTAAATTCAGTTCGCTGATCGTTGCAATCCGATCCGGCACTTGGTGCATCCGTTCGTAAAGCTCTGCTGTAATCGGCCGCATGAGCTTGAAGTAGGCCTGCTCTAATGGGCCGCGAGCAACCATCAGCTCTTTTGCCGCATCGCTTTCCACTGCCAGGCTGCCGCCCTCTGCTGCTAAACGCGCCCTCATTTGATTCAGAATCAGGATGTGCTCCTGGCGACGCTCCTTGCCTTTGCACAAATTTTCGTAGGCTGGATTGACTAGCTTAGACAAAAGAGCGTCGGCCAGCCGCTGCTCTTCTGGATCCGCAATCTTGCGGATATCGGGGTATAAAATGCGCGTGATTCTCAGAAACTGTTTGCGGGCAACGTCCACTTTCGCCCCAATGGGCAGCCCGAGGATAGCATGGTAATCGATGATGTCGTACTTGAATAAACCACGCTCAACTCTAATAGCAGTAATAGGCATGAGAGATAAATTCCGTGCAAGCTGCCTTCAAGCGTCCGAGCTTCTGACTAGTATGTGCTATCCGCAAAAACACATTTCGATCGCCGTGGAAACGACGCGAGCCGCCCTCATAACCATTTGAGGCTGACTTGGTTCCAAGACGTCGGTAATGCTATATCCCGAGCAATCGGCGTTTCGCGAAAATCCACAGTTGCGGGATGCTTACCCGCAAATCTTCCGCTTTGACTGCGACCTCGATCGCTTTGAAGGTAAGTGTTCCCACTTAGCCAGATTAAACTATCTATGACCGGTAAACTAAGCGACTTGCTTCCTGAGGAGCGCGTGCCAAGGCATTACCGAGTTCGACGTGAAGCACTCCGTTGGTTGCCATCAAGCGCCCGCTTGCCAAATCGACTGGGCTACCATCGTAGGCCGTAACGCAACCACCAGCTTCGCGCACTAGGACGACACCAGCGGCAATATCCCACAACGACAGTCCTCGCTCCCAATAACCGTCAAGGCGACCGCAGGCAACATCGGCCAGGTCGAGTGCCGCCGATCCGAGGCGCCGGACTCCGCGAGTTAAATGCGTCAGATAGCAAAACTCCGCATAGTTGTTATCGGAGGTCTCACGGCGGTCGTAGGCAAATCCCGTCACTAACAGACTCCGATCTAATGAAGCCGTTGTCGTGACTGACATCGGCTGGCGATTGCGCGTTGCCCCCAGCCCCGTTGCCGCACGGAATAATTCGTTACGAAAGGGATTGTAAACAACGCCGACGCAGGGAACATCATCGACAAGCAAAGCAATCGACACGCTAGCAATCGGCAGTTGATGGGCATAGTTAGTCGTGCCATCGAGGGGATCGATTGCCCAGCAATAGTTGCTATCGAGATTGCCCAATCGACCTGATTCCTCGGCGAGGATGGCGTGGTCGGGCAAGTGGCGCTGCAGAACTTCGAGAATAGCCGCTTCAGAGGCCTTATCGGCATCTGTAACGAGATCGCCCGGACGTTTGTCTTCGATGGAGGCTAGCTTGCCGAAGTGTTCGCGCAGGATTGCGCCAGCAGTTGAAGCGGCCTCGGTGGCAATGTCGAGATGGACTTGGCGGCGTTCCAGAGTCATTAGGTTCGTCATCGGTATCAAAGCCCAAAAAAGCTCGAGCATTAGACAACAGAAGAAGTTCAAGGCAGCTGCTCGCAAGCCAATGCCTTTGGCACCACCGACTAACACCGGTGGCTCCCCCACGAGAGTAATAAGGTCTGCGAGCTAACAATTCTGATACCCTGGCGGCAGATTTCGGCGTGATTCCGCTCGCACTGGGCGCGAACTCATTGCAAATCAGGCTAGGGCTTACCTACTGGCTCGAGAAAATTCCCTCCTGGTACCCAGGGCACGCTAAATGTAACGCATCTTAAGATTTACGAGCCACATCTAGCGTACAATGAAACCAGCTGTGCGGGGTTCTACCCAATGCTATCGCTCTCTGCCACGGAGTCCCTCGGTATTGACATCGACAAGCTTGTTCTCTGGGAACAAGGAAGTTGTCGCTCACTCGCTCGAGTTCTAAATCACTGACGTGCATTTATTGCGGATGCTGAGGATGTCCCCCTAACCTTGGCAAAGTTCGCAAATGGGTGGAAATGGAAACCTTATGCGGATGTCCGCGGTCCTTTAGGCTTTAGGGGTAACGCCCACCAAACCCGGACGTAAGTAAAGATCCATGAGCCATTCCCTTGCAGTCTGCTGGCCGGCGGCCGATCTCGGCCTGCCTTTGGAATCCGTGTCTCCAGATAAACTCTCCAACACCGAGCTGATCGCCCGTTGTCAGGAAGGGGCAAAACCGGAACGCGATGCTTTTTCCGAGTTGTTGCGGAGGTTCCAGCCTCACGTCGAGAAAATCCTGTATCACCTTGCCCCCGATTGGGGGGATCGTGCCGACTTGGCTCAGGAAGTGTGGATTCGGGTATATCGCAACATTAAGCGTTTGAACGAACCGGTTAAGTTCCGCGGCTGGCTCAGTCGGATTGCAACTAACTTGTTCTACGACGAGCTGCGCAAGCGCAAGCGCGTTCGTAACCCTTTATCTCTGGATGCTCCACGCCAGATGGAGGACGGCTTTCTCGATTGGGAGGTGCCGTCCGACGCACCAAGCCCGGATGAAGATCTCTCGACTCAGGAGTTCTACGAACAACTTCAGCAGGCGATTGCCGATCTTCCGGAAGTCTTCCGGACGACGATCATCCTGCGCGAGATCGAAGGTCTGGCTTACGAAGAAATTGCCGAAGTTACCAGGGTTTCACTCGGGACTGTCAAGTCGCGGATCGCTCGTGCCCGAGCCCGCTTGCAAGTAAAACTGCAAAGTTATCTCGCGATCGACTAAGTTGGTTATAGAGGGACGCGCTCGTTTCAGCGGACGTGCTTAGACGAGTGTGGGTTAGTCATCCGACTTGGCTAGGCTCTAGTAGCAAATACGGTCGGAGGCGCTCACTAAAGACACTTTAGTAGGGGTCCGAGGATTTCGATGGCTACGAACGTGCAGCACGAAGACGAATTCGGTGGATGCAGTCAGCTCGTATTAGAACTTCTTAGTGCGTACCTCGATGGCGAGGTCACTCAAGAGGAAGAAGCCCGCGCGCAAGCCCTGATTGCTTCTTCTCCAGCAGCCGAGCGATTCTATCGTCAGCAACTGAAGTTGCGAGCCGCCCTTCGCCAGGTAGCGGTGCCTCGCGAGCAGTCGGTCGCCGCCTTGGAAGGGCGCGTTTGGACTGTGTGTCGTCGTCGGCGTCGGTGGCTCTGGGGCGGAAGTGCAGCAGCCGCGTTACTGGTAGGCACTTTTGCTTGGCTCGTGGGCGGCGAGTCATCGGTCTTACGTCTGGCGCGATCGCCCCAACCGGCTCTGTCCTCTGGAGCGTTGGCAATCTCTTTGGATCGGCCGGTCTTGGCTCTACCCGAACTGGAAGCAGGTTCCTTAGTTGCCCCCAATCCGCGTTAGGTCAGCTGAGGGTGGCATTTATTTACCGGCGGGTCGTGCGTTTAGCCGACACGGACGCTGCAGGGGTCGTTTACTTCTCTCGCATCCTAGAAATGTGCCACGAAGCTTACGAGGCAGCTCTGGCAGATGCTGGCATTGATATTGGAGAAATGCTCCGCAATGGGGCGGTTTTGCTGCCGATAGTTCGTGCAGAAGCAGATTATCTTCAGCCACTGACTTACGGCCAAGACTTGATCATTTCCTTACGGCCCCAATCGATTGACGAGACAGAATTTGCCCTCAGTTATGAAGTTACTTTCCTGCCCGCACGATTGGCGGTGCGAGCACAGACACGTCACGTTTGCGTGCATTCGCGGCAGAAGTGGCGCATGTCGTTGCCAGAATCGTTAGCGCGGTGGTTACTCCGAGCAGCGGCAGAGTCATCTTTGTGATCGCGATTCGCACGAGTACGAGATAAGCTCGATTCGGTAAGTGCTCGATCGCTCAATTATGGAGCTGCCCCCATACACAGTTCGCGTAAGCGCACGCGCTCGCCACGCCCGCATTCGGGTTTCGGCTCGCGACGGACTCGAAGTTGTGGTACCTCAGGGATTCGACATCGAGCGTTTGCCGGAGTTACTCGCACGCCGCCATCGCTGGATCGAACGCGCACTGGCAAATGCAGCCGCACAGGAGCAGGTGTATGCCACACAGCCCGATCTACCCGAGGTGATTGCGCTCCTCGCGATCGGACAGCAACGGTCAGTGCGCTATTTTACAGCAGCAACGCCGCGCATCCGCCTCGACGAGTCCGATAGCGAGTTGATCGTTCGGGGCGCGACAAACGATCTTAGGGCCTGTCGGGAACTGCTGCAGTATTGGTTAAGCCGGCAGGCACGATCGTATCTAGTGCCGTGGTTAGAACGAGTCGGACAGGAGTGCGAATTAAGCTGTCGCAATGCGGCAATTCGCAATCAGAAAACACGATGGGGTAGTTGTTCGGCTCGCGGGACGATCAGTCTCAACCAGCAACTTTTGTTCCTACCTGCCCCATTAGTACATTACGTACTTGTTCACGAACTGTGTCATACCGTCCACTTGGATCATTCACATCGCTTCTGGCAGCTTGTGGAGGCAAAGCTCCCCGACTGTGCTCGGCGGCGGGCAGAGTTACGCGCAGCCTGGCAATACGTTCCGCTTTGGGCGCAGCCATAGCGAACAACCGGCAATGGCTGCAAAGTTGAGGCAGGCAGATTCTCCCAAGCGTCGAGAAGATATGGGTATGGCAGTTAAAGACTGGTTCGGGCATCGCTAGCTTGATACCAATTTGCACAATACCTAAGACAGAATAGGCAAACATTCCCGAAAGAAGAGGATCTCAATCTGTCATCTGTCGCAGCTCTTCCTAGAGTTGGCACGAGCTCTGTTTTTTTTCTGCTACGGAAAGAGAATAGCTGCATCGACAGATCTTCGTTTGAGTCGTTTCGGACATCTTTATGAAGACGGAGGGAGAACGGAGTAACTTTTTAGGCCGACCCTTGAATTAATCAATGAACTGAAGAGGGACGAGAATAAAGACTACTTTTCGCAACCAATGGCAACTCTTGAGCAGAATCAATTCCATTGGGCGACCCCAACAAGGCAATTCAAGTATGGACTTGCCATCTCTCACGCAGTCGAATTCACGTCCTGGAGGCAAGGTGTTGCCCCTGATGGGGGTGTGCTGATGGTTGGACACCTTCGGCACCTTCACTGCCACCACGCTTTCCACCCCAGCGATCGAGCACGTCGCCAAGCAAGGCTTCTTCAATCCAAATCTTCGAGACAACAGCAAGTGGCAGCGCCAAGATCAACCCTGCTAAACCGAAGAAGCTTGCAAATAGAATCTGTGCGCCCAAGGTCACCGCTGGCAGCAGCGACACCCTTGCTGCCATGACCGTTGGTGTCAGCCAATAGCTTTCGATGTTCTGAATAATGAGGTAAAGGACGATCACGCCAAATGCTTTCCAGGGGGCGTCTAGTAAAGCGATCGAAAACGGAAACACTACGCTCAGCGTCGGACCGATATTCGGGATGAAGTTAAGCAAGCCAGCCAGCAGTGCGTGGACGAGTACGAGATCGACTTGCAAAATCAACAACCCGATGCCGCTCAGCGTTCCAATAAACGCGCAGTTAATCGTAATGCCGGCGAACCAACTCGACAACCCTCGAGCGCACTTCGTCAAGATGTCATCGGCACGTCGCCGATAAAACGACGGGAACAGGCGCAAGGCTCCGCGTCGATAGGGTTGTGGATCGGCCAGTAGCATAAGCGTGAACACCAGTACCAGTATAGGCTGCAGCACATAGGCTAAGGAATTGGAGAAAAAGCTAAGCAGCTGCGATATTGATTGCTGCAAAAGGGCTGGAATATCGTTTAATAGTGTATTCGGGTCAAGCAAGCTTGGTGGCGAGCCAAAAAAGTCTGAGACCAGCAAGTTTTCCAGCCAACCCGCAAGACGTTGAAAAGCAACCGGCAGTAACTTGAGCAGCTCTTGAAACTGCTCGACTAACGGTGGAACGAGCGCCACCCCGAGCACGCCTGCGAGCACTATCATTCCGACGACGATTGCACCAACAGCCCAGCCGCGCGGGACTTTTAACCAACGTTGCAGGCGCAGCACAAGCGTATTGAGCACAGTCGCCAGCACCGCTGCTGTAAACATCAACAGCAAGAGTCCGCGGATCTGCCACAGCACGAACAGGGACACAGTCAGACCCATCAGTCCCAACCACTGGCCGAGCTTCATAGCACTCCTCAAAAGCAATTCTGAACGCGCGATCGCGGGTCAAGTTGCCTCAGTTATACCCCACGAACTCCAATGTCAGGAGTTCGCGATGCCGAATGCTTTTACTGAGATCGCTGGCGTTTCGTATCCCCTTCGCACGCATGCAACCGTGCAGCTGTCCGCAAGATTTTCCCTGCCAGCATTGCTGCACCGAAACCATTGTCGACGTTCATCACGCCGATACCCGTTGCACAAGAATTGAGCATGGTCAGCAAAGGAGCAATGCCGCCGAAGCTTGTGCCGTAGCCAACGCTAGTGGGGACGGCAATCACCGGACAAGCTGCCATCCCCGCAACAACGCTTGGTAACGCGCCTTCCATACCCGCCACAACAATCGCCACATCAACGCGGTCGAGCAGGGTGCGATGGCTGAGCAGACGATGGATGCCAGCAACACCCACATCCCAGAGGCGCTGGACCTCAAAGCCGCTGAGTTCGGCCGTGACGGCGGCTTCTTCGGCAACGGGAATATCGACGGTACCGGCTGTTAGGATGCCAATCGCGCCAGGATATTGTGGCGGGTCGGCAGTTTGGAGAACACAGATGCGAGCTGTCGGATGGTAGTGCAGTTCGGGCAACCGCACTTGAAGCTGTTGGAAAACCTCGGGCTCGATGCGCGTCGCTAGCGCCACTGGGACGCGCTCGCTCATGGTGCGGAAAATTGCAACAATTTGCTCGGGGGTTTTACCAGGTCCCCAGATTGCTTCGGGAAACCCCGTCCGCAGACTGCGATGGTGATCGACTTTGGCAAAGTCATCGACCGGTTCGAAGTCAAAGTGACGCAGGCGATCGCGCGCATCGTCGGGCGCGATCTTGCCAGCAGCAACAGCACTCAGCAGCGCTTGTAGGGACGCATCTGGGTCGTTGTTAGAGCCGGCCAGATCGTCATACCGATCGTCTAGAAACTCGCTGCCGCTCTTAATTGCGTTCATATCGCTGCTGCCCGTTGCAAACTCAAAGCGAAGAGCACGACGATGCCCGTCACACCGATCGCGTAGGCCAGCGAACGCAAGATCGGCAGATTGGCAACATAGCCCAACGGATAAAGCAGGCGCGCGCCCAAATATCCGATCGCCGCGATCGCCGCCAACGACGAGTCGACATGCGTGACGTAGGCCATCAGCGCCGCCGGTACGTAAATCGTGAGAGATTCGAAGCCATTCTGGTGCGCCCACGTTGCTCGCTGAGCATACGCAGGTAGCTTGTCGAACATCGTGCGGGGCGCTCTGGCATCGTAGCCAACTTGGAAACGACCGAATGCAACCAGTCCGTATGGTAAGTAAACTAGCAGGACCGCACCGACAATCGAATACAGTAGCAGTGCGGGTAGGGGAATTGGTAGGTTGTGGACGACTGCGTCTGGGTTCATGGCCGTGTTGAGTGAGAACGGTCGAGTTACGGTCGCGCCCGGTGAGGATGCGCAAAATGCAATCTTCTAATCGTTGCTGGACTCGATCGCGATCGCCATACCAAATGGCTTGGTGGCAACTATCTAGCCACCTGTCCAATCGCGAACAGCGGTGACGACGACTCTTAGTCGAAGTAAAACAGAGTTACGAGTTTGCGCTGCTCTTCTGCTTCCTGACAGGTTTGTAATAACGTCCGACTGTCGTGGAATGCAAAGCAAACAAGCTGTTGGCAGCGCGAAACGATCTCGCGGTTGCACAGGGCGCTGGCTTCTCCCAAGGACAGTGAATCGTTGTCGGGATTTTCGACGAGATGGACGACTTGCTCTAGCTGCTCGCGGGATTCGCGTGGCTGCCGCTTCAGACTCTGAGGCAAAATTACCGTTAACAAGTTCGGGTCGGCACGCATAGCTCCCTTGATTACGGCAGAGTTGGTGCCGATGGCACCAGAGGTGACGACGCGGTTACCGCCGAGAACGAGGGCATAGCTCATGATCTCGATCAGTTGTTGGTGCGTGATCGGGACGTGGCGGGACCCGAGTAATGCCAGTCGCTTCGACCCGGTTTGCTGGATAGCTGCCAGTTCCTGGGTCAGCGTGTCGAGTTGGATTTCTGCGGATTGACTCAAGGGGTTGCAGAGTTCGCGCGTGCATTGAACCCCGATATTTTAACAAACAGCGTACCCGTCAGAAGCTGTCTCCCTCGAAGTGGCACACAACCTCGAGACTCGCTGACCCTTCGGAAATGCCAAATCGCAAAGTCAGCCGCTTAATCCCGTCTGCCCCCAAAACGATCGTTACGGTTCGTCGTCGGGTAGGGGTTGCTTTATTGCTATGAAGCCACCCTTATTCCGCTTATGGGCTAAGCAAGCACATCGACTCCCATTCACAAGGAAAAAACATGGGAGCAACCACAATCGGTTACTCCCAGGCGATGTAGCAGGAACAAGGTGGCTTTGCCCCAATTTCTAGATTGTGAGGTCGCCAACCGCCGCTCGCGGACGTGCTATAGCTGACATGCAACCTTGCAGACGCACTGCAATAGCAACCTGAAATCAGATGGCTTACTTGTTTGGCTGAGGCGTCATCCGCAGGTAAGGCTTAACCACGGTATAGCCTTTGGGGAAACGCTCTTTTAGCTCTGCCTCGTCCTTGATTGAGGGGACAATGACGCAGTCTCCACCATCTTGCCAGTTGACCGGCGTTGCTACCTTATAGTTGTCGGTCAGCTGCAGCGAGTCGATAACGCGCAGGATCTCGGGGAAGTTGCGTCCGGTGCTGGCCGGATAAGTCAGTGTCAGGCGCAGTTTCTTCTGCGGGTCGATGATGAACACCGAGCGCACCGTCAGCGTATTGCTGGCGTTGGGGTGGATCATGCCGTAAAGGTCGGATACCTTGCGATCGCCGTCGGCCAGAATCGGATAGTTGAGCGACACGCTTTGAGTTTCTTCAATGTCCTTCGTCCAGCCCGCGTGGGACTCGACATCATCCACGCTCAACGCTACTGTTTTGACGCCGCGCTTGTCGAATTCAGGCTTCAGTCGAGCGACTTCGCCAAGTTCCGTCGTGCAAACCGGCGTGAAGTCCGCCGGGTGCGAGAACAACACTACCCAGCTATCGCCCGCCCAGTCGTAGAAGGAGATTTCCCCTTTCGTCGATGCTTGGGTAAAGTCGGGAACGGTATCGCCAAGTTGCAGAACCATGATTTTCTCCGTGAGCAGTAAGCAGTTCGTTTGCAAGCCGATCTGCGGAACGCCATCGGGTAGGCGGTCCGCTAATCCCCGGCTTTCCGGTCGGGTTTTCGGTCTTTCTCATTATACGTCTCGGGTCTGGAGGCGATTGACAGTCCAATCCAGCGTGCGATCGCCTGGATTAGCGCTCCAACGCTCTTGCTGGCTCCACCGTTATGATGAGAAAATATGAAGCCATTGTTAAGCTTCACGCGAGCTCGGCTTTAACGGAGCAAGCAGCAACTGCAGGAGGAGACCGACATCATGAAGACTTTAGTTCGCACAGTTGTTGCTGTCGTGTTTGCCGTCGCGATTGCGATTGGCAGCACCCAGGCAGCAACAGCTCTCAACCTTGGAGATTTTAACAGCACATCTTTTCCCATCTTGGCTCAAGCGGGGGGACAGAATGCAGCCGATGCCAAGCGCGAGGCGATCGGCAATAAAATCGACCTCAATAACACCAACTTGCGTCAGTTCCGAAAGCTGCGCGGCTTCTATCCGACGCTGGCGCGCAAAGTGATTCTCAACGCACCCTACGAGAACGTCGAGGACGTGCTCGAGATCGAAGACCTATCCGATAGCCAGCGCCAGCGCCTGGAAGCAAGTATCGGCGAATTTGTCGTGACGCCTCCGGCCGATGTCTACATTGAAGGCGGCGATCGCCTTAACAACGGAATCTACAACTAGCCCATTTACTAAAACCGGGCGCCGAACGAGCATTCGTTCGGCGCGAGCGGAACCTAAAAGGGGTTGCTTTAGCAACTCCTTATTTTTTGCACTTCGGAGCATCCCCATCCTGCAACGGCGCGGCACTAGAAAACGCACTAGTTAGAATCAAGAGAATTGCTGCGCGTCTTGCCCTATGGCATCCGACGACAATGGACTGGATGTGAATGCTGCTGGCAATTTGCAGCATGTACCCCCATTGCAATGCGTTGCGCGTTTCACTTCCGGAAGGGATATCGCCGTTGCTTGCCACTCAGCTTTCCGATTTGCCGGCTGATATCGATGCGATCGTTGTTGGGGCAGGCGCGGCCGGGCTTTACGCTGCCCTTTGTTTGCCGCCCGAACTGCAGGTGGTGATCATTTCCAAGGAAGCTTTACAGGTCGGGGCCAGCGATTGGGCACAAGGCGGTATTGCGGCAGCCGTCGGTTCTGACGATTCGCCGCAGTTGCACTGGGATGACACCCTGCAGGCGGGAGCAGGGTTGTGCGATCCCGAGGCAGTCCGGTTTCTGGTCGACCATGCCTCGGACAGTATTGAGCATCTGATACGGCTCGGCGTGGAGTTTGACCGCCACCACGGACAGCTGGCCATGACGCTGGAAGCCGCCCATTCGCGACCGCGCGTCCTGCACGCAGCCGATACGACCGGCCGCGCGATCGTGGCAACGCTGACAGAACGGGTGCTAGCACGCCCGAATATTCTGGCTATTCCCCAGGCACTGGTGCTGGAATTGTGGCAGGAGCCTCACCTAGGACAGGTCCCAACGCGCTGTCGAGGCGTCAGTTTGCTGTGGCAAGAGCAGATGCTGTGGCTGGAGGCACGCGCGATCGTTTTGGCGACCGGTGGAGGCGGTCAGGTGTTCGCGCACACCACAAACCCGGCAGTGAGCACGGGCGATGGCGTAGCTTTAGCGTGGCGGGCGGGAGCACTGCTGCAAGATCTGGAGTTCGTGCAATTTCATCCAACGGCATTGAGCGTTTCGGGCGCACCGCGTTTTTTGATCAGTGAAGCCGTCCGCGGCGAGGGAGCGCATCTGATTGACGCGCGGGGAGATCGCTTTGCGTTTGCCTACCATTCTGACGGCGAGCTCGCGCCGCGCGATGTGGTCAGTCGCGCCATCTATACTCATTTGCAGAAGACGGCTCCCGATCCAGCCGAAGCACGGGCGTTCCTCGACCTGCGAGTCATCGCTCCCGAGCGCTTGCGTCGGCGATTTCCGAATATCATCCGCAACTGTTTGCGATGGGGTGTCGATCCTCAGTCCGAACCCATTCCAGTAGCGCCAGCAGCCCACTACTGGATGGGCGGCGTAGCGGTGGATTTAGAGTGTCAGACATCAGTGCCGGGGCTTTATGCTGTCGGGGAAGTAGCCTGTACGGGCGTCCACGGTGCAAACCGCCTGGCAAGCAACTCGCTGCTGGAGTGCTTGGTGTTCGGTGCGCAGTTGCAACATATTGAGTTCGGGCGCGAGGCAACGGGACGTTCGATCGCGATCGCTCCGTCTGCCGACCCGATCGCACCTTGGCCGGAACGCGACAGCGATCGCGCGGCGGCAATCCGACAGCAGTTACCCGTGTTGGTCTGGGACAGTGCCGGGATCTGCCGCAATGGCCGGGATCTGGCGCGCGCGCTCGCCAACGTGGCGGCGTGGCAGAATGAGTGTACGGAGATGGCTATCGGTCGGTTCTTCGACGAGTTGGCTCCCCAGTTAGCGCGGCGATTGGTACCGACGGCAGCCTGTCAGCTGCGCGCCTATACCGAAACGCGCAACTTGCTCGATGCAGCTTACTTGATCCTAAAGAGTGCGGTTTTTCGAACGGAAAGTCGCGGCGGACACTTCCGCACCGACTACGCACGCGTCGACCCGACCTGGGCAGCGCGCGTGTTTGTTCGGGGCAAGGAATGGCATCGCGAGCGGTAAGGCGGTATCTAAATCCCATCCCAGTCGCTCGGACCGGCAGCGCAACCTTTTGCAACGCCGGACGGTCGTGAGGCGCAGTTGCCAGCACGAACCCCGCTTGCTACAGTGCCGGCAAGCTAGGGTATTATCACCGTTTTTGACCGAGCTGCCACGAGTCGAACTCCTCGCATCGCCACAGCTTATGCTGATTGGGGCTGGGGGCAATCGTCGGTGCGATCGCGGCAGCGAGCCCTGCGTCGCTCAAGACCCGCCCGACTGTTTCACGGATATGCTCGATGGCAACCGGATCGTCCTTGACGTTTGCAAAGCTGCTCCGCCGTCTGTGCCACCGACGATATCCGAGCCTAACCCCAATCCCTCCCCTGATTCGCCGACAACTCCAGAACGGCAGCAAACGCGCCGCCAGATGCCGGTCGTGCCGTCGACTGCAACGAGAGCCTGTGGCGTCCTCAGCAAGCACACTTGGGCGGCACTCTACCAACACAGCTTATAGCCCGAACCCCTCAGCGAACAGGAAGTGACGCGTATCCTCGGGTTCCCCGGCGTCGTGCAAGCAGAGGAAACGCCGCCGAAACGTAGTCGTGTTTGAGCTGGTGCGATGCCAACAACGCTTTCATCTTCATCGAGGCTGAGTTCGATCGAGGCGACCTCACGCGCCTAACTCCTTAGGGTATCGGTGAAAACCCAGCCCTCAGCATCCCCCCATTGTCTTCTGCTGCCGGCGGTCGCTAAATCGCCACCTGTTCGACGATCTCCGAATCAACAGCCTGCTCTCGACACATCTAACTTTTCCCGCCAAGTCTGCAACTATTGTACAGCAAGGGTTTCAAGCCTTGTGGCGATTCCCAGCAAGCTGAGTCAATTGAGATCGCACAACGGGAAAATAAGGCTTTCGAGCGCCCCGAAGACCTGCCGATTTTACTCGCCAAAAGATAACTGGAAAAGTCAGCGACACATCGGTTCTGAAGCTCTGAAAAGCAGGGATTGTATTCCCTGGTTTGGTCTCAAGGGCTCGAGGATTGCTCCTCTTTCAAAGGCAATACCGAAATCCCACCCATTGCTTCCAGGTCTTCAAACAACTCTTCAACCCAGATTCGAGGTTGCTTTGTCATACCGCTGCTGACAAGTGGCGAGCGAGTGGACCGCATTCCCAATGCAGCTTAGCGGCAAACTTAAGCACCTATAATAGCTCCCAGCCAACTTCTGATGGGGCGATCGCCAGAAGCCGACGGCACCGGGAACTGGCAGTAACCGTAAATGGTCCGGCCCGCCAACTCGCCCGTTTGGGCAGCGGCAGAGTGCGATTGCCCTCCAGCAACTCAAGGGAGACACCGGGTACGATGACCTCAACCTCAAGCTCGACGCCCACTACCCTGCCGGTCATTCACATCGGCTTCCCGCGCACCGCTACTTCAACACTGCAAAAGTGTTGGTTTGCCTGCCACTCCCAGATCGCCTACTTCGGACCGCCCGTGACTGAAAACGATCCCGTATATCAGCTCGTCTGCGAGCTATTACACAAAGAAAGTTTGTTCTATTGTCCGCAGGTCAGCCGTGACCTATTCGAACGCACGCTTGCTCCCGCGATCGCGTCCGGCAAAACAACTGTTCTGTCAGTTGAAGGCATTGGCGTGGGCAACACTATCGGCGATCGCGGTCTGGCAGCCCAACGCTTGCGCGACCTCTTCGGCCCGGCGAAAGTGCTCGTCGCGATTCGCAATCAACTCGATATCGTTGTTTCGATGTATTTCAAAAATGGCTGTCGCGCACGCACCAACTACACCAACGGTTACCGGATCCCTCCTGTCAGTGGGATCGCCGGTCGCTTCGTGGACTTTGAGTCCTGGCTCCAATTTTTGTGGGACACGCGCGACCTAGGTGGCTTGCTAAGTCGCTACCAGTACGGTCCGGCGATCGCGGCCTTTGAAGCGCAGTTCGGTGCAGAGAACGTTTGCGTCTGGCTGTTCGAGGACTTCAAGTACCGTCGCACGGCAACGGTGCAAATGTTGTGCGATTTCATCGGCGTCGATGTCGAAGAAACCCAAGCATTGCTTGCCGATGCTTGGGAAAATAAAGGCCCCGAAGCAATTACCCGCTGCCGCCTCATCCGAATAGACGGCAGCCCCCTCGCCCGCATTGTATTCCGCTTGCAAACGGCGCTCGATCGCCTCAATCCGTTTTCAGCGGCTCTCGCCAGCGAAGCCGACCCGCAGGTGTCGCCCATCTGGCAAAAGCGCCTCGCAGCCTACTATGATGCGGACAATCGGGCGCTCGCGCGCTCGCGCGAGTTAAACCTGGCCGAGTATAATTACCCCCAACTGCCCGCCTAACGTGCGAAGGAGTGCTCCATGTGGCAAGGATTCTCGAAGTTGGTGCCGGCATCGTTGAAGCAGCAGTTTGTGTCGCGTGTCAAACAGATCGCGCGCCGCGTCGTGATCGATGAAGTACTGAAAAATCGCACGAACCAGGAGCTGCTGAGCGCGCGCTTGGAATCGTTAAGCCTCGAAACCGAGCTATTTGGCAGCAGCGCTACCCGCTGCCGCGATCGCTTTGAGTTGCTCGAACTGGCAGTCGATTACGCGCGCGACAAACTCGGCGACGGTTTGTATGCGGAGTTTGGCGTTAGCAAGGGCGCATCGATCAACTTGCTGGCCAAGCGCATTCCCGGCAAGACGATCTTCGGCTTCGACTCGTTTGAAGGCTTGCCCGAGTTCTGGAAGCGCGGCTCCTATAGCGGCATCGAGGCTCAGAGCGAGATCTTCGGCAAGGACGTGAATATGGATGTCGAGGACAACGTCAAACTCGTTAAAGGCTGGTTTAACGAAACGGTACCGGGGTTCTTAGAATTGCATCCGGAACCGGTCGTGTTCTGCCATATGGACAGCGACCTATACTCGTCGGCAAAATATCTGTTCGATACGCTGCTGTTTGCCCAGACAGCCATTATCGTTTTCGACGAGTACTTCAACTACCCGGACTGGCGCGAGCACGAGTACAAGGCTTTCCAGGAATACCTCGCCACACATCCTAATGTGTCGGCTTGGTGCCTGGGTTACTGTCCGGCATTCGAGCAAGCGGCGTTCGTTCTCACGGCCGCTTAGCGCCATGCGGGTTCTAACAATATCATGGCTGGCGCGCCTGTTCTTTGGTGGCGTCGAGCGCCGCGCCCACGAGTTCTCCAATACTCTTAGCGCGTGCGGAGAATCCGTGGACCTGCTCTGCGCGCGATCGCCTCTGGCCGGACCTTACCCACACCCAAAGAAGTTCCGCGAGCTCAATCTCTGGTTACCAGTGCATCCATATTCCCTGGGATGGCGCTGGAAAGCGCGATCGGAAGTGGCATTCACCGAACTCTGCCGATTGTGGCTGCAGCGCCATCGACAAGACTACGACGTGGTCCACGCCCACGGTCCGAGTGGTTGGGCGGGGTTGAAAGTCAAGATTCCCACGATCGTTGACTTGCAGACCCAGGACTGCAGCCGTTACTTTCAGTACCGGGATCGACTGAATCGCTATTGGGCCCAGACGCTCGCTGGCGCGCAGCGTATCCTGGCGATCTCGGCGCGCACGCGCAATAGCCTGATCGACAACGGTATCGACGGCGACCGGATCGCGATTGTCCCCAATGGCGTGGACGTCCGGCGTTTCCGGGAAGGCGACCCAGAGGTGGCACGGCAGACGTTGGGCTTGTCGCCCGATAAGAATTACCTGCTGTCGGTCCATCAGTTGGTGGATAAAAAGCGAACGTTTGCCCTAATGGAGATGTTTGTCGAGTTTGCCCGCGAGTTCTCCGACTACGAGTTGCTGGTGTGCGGCGACGGTCCGAACCGCGATCTCGCGGCCGCCTGGATTCGCGATCGCCAATTGACCAACATCCGTCTCCTCGGATATCAATCTGAAATTCTGCCCCACTTGTATCGCTTGGCGGACGCGTTCGTGCTTTGCAGCGATCGCGAAGGGATGCCGTTGGTTTATCTCGAAGCATTGGCAGCCGGATTGCCAATTGTCGCCACCGCTTCGGGCGGAACGGACGAGTACCTCCATCACGAACGCAACGCCTTGGTCTATCCCGAGCGCGATGATGCCAGCTTTTTAGATGGGATGCAACGCCTCGCGCGCGAACCCCAGCTGCGGCATGACTTAGCAGGACAGGCTGCTGAAGATGCCTGGTATTATGACTGGCAGGCCCTCGCCAGTCAGTGCCAGCAGCTCTACGCCGAAGTTGCCTCGTAGATTGCTCCGTAGGAGATCGCGACCATTGACTGTATTCCTCTCAATCGTCATCCCCACCTTCAACCGCGCCACCGATCTGGAACTGACGTTTGCCTCTCTACTGGAGCAGGATTACTCGCACTACGAAATTGTCGTCGTCGATAACGGACCGTCCACGGACGGAACGCGCACGCTGGTGGAGCGCGTGTGCGGACGCCATCCGCAGGAGGTGCGATACTACCGCACGACTCTCGCTGGCGTGACCTACGCGCGCAGCCTAGGCAATCTACTGGCCCGCGGGAACGTTATCGTCCAAGTCGATGACGATATCTCGCTGCTCGATACCAGCGCGCTGTCGCGCACGGCTGCGATCTTCGATCGCTTCCCGGACGTGGATATGCTGGGCGGGCTGGAGTTACGGGGGCAATCCCTGGACGACGTGCGAGCGCAGGTAGCGTGTTTTGGTGCCTGCGCGACAGCAGACCTCCACAAGCAGGACGAGTATCAGAAAGGCATCGGGCGCGTGGACGGGTTTTACGGACTGACACGCGGCTGGCCGGTCATTGCCAGCCAGCCGGAAGGGCTGTATCGCATCGACGCCTGCCGCAGCTGCTACTTGGCCTATCGCCGCGTCGTCCTAGAACGAACTGGAAACTGGGATGGAAACTACACGCGCGTGGGAACGAAAGGATCGCTGCGCGAGGAGACGGACTTTTTAGTCCGCGCCCGAGCTTGTGGCTTCCGACTCTATTACACCAACCATGTCAGTTTCTGGCACCGCATCGCCCAACGCGACAGCTCTCTGCCCCCGCGCGCGACTAAGCGCAATCGTAAGGTGCAGCGCGACTACGCTGCCGCGCATAGCTACATGGCCGTCAAAGCCATGTTGGAGGCGCGGGAGTGGTTGAAGCTTCCCGTTTGGGCATTCGTCCAGCTGTTCTTCGGCCGCTCGGCCAGTCCGGGAGCGGCAATCTTGATCCGGGATGGTAAGGTAAGCGCCCTGCCGTTCCAGATCATCGGATTTATGGGGGGGGTTTGGGTAGCGATGACCCGCGATCGCGAGTTGTTACAGTCAGCCGAAGAGTGGCTGCTGACCGATTCAGGGGCAGATACTGAAGCAGAAGGGTCAGCATAGCTAACGTGAAAGCAACTATGAAAATCCTGTTATTTAGCGACCAGTGGTATCCCATTGGCGGCGGCATAGAGCAATATCTCAAGGGGCTGGCCGCCGAACTGCAACGGCGCGGTGCAGACGTCGCGATGCTGACGGCCGGTCATGATGGTTGCCCCGAGCGCGAAATTTGGCAGGGAATCGAGGTCGTGCGGACGAGGTTGCTTAACGGAGCTATCCGCGACCCAGCTCCGGTGCTGGCACGCTGGCCGCACATGGTGCCACTGGTCGAGGCGATCGCGCCGGATATCATTTTTGCCAACCACCACACGTCGGTTGCGGCGATCGAAATCGCTCGCCATCTAGATTTACCGGTTGTTTACGGCTACCACGGTACGGGATTGCTTTGCCCGCAGCGCATCCGCTTCCTTAAACCCGACAAGTCCTTGTGTTACAACGAGCGCAGCGTCGACAACTGCCTGGCATGCCGCCGGGAAATGACGAACTTGGATCGCGTGACCGGCGTGCGGTCGGCATTGAATGCACTCCATCGCCTCATTCGTCCCGACTCTATCCGCCAGCAAGTGAGTGAGCGCGTCGCGCGCTACGACCGCTATCAAGCACTGCTCGAAAGTGCGGACGCGTTGGTGGTGCAAGCACCGGCTTGGATGCAGTTTTTCCGGGGCGATCGCCCGATCTACGCGCCGCGCTATGGCATCGATACCGAGACGTTTCGTCCTGTTGATGCCAGCTCATTCCGCCAGAAATACGGAGTCGGCGAGCGTTACGTGCTCGTCACCAGCCGCATCCACGAATCCAAAGGGCAAGACTGGGCAATCGCGGCGCTGGCTGGGTTGCCGGACGATATTCAGCTCGTGCTGGCCGGCAATTCGAGCTTATTCACGGGACCGAAGCACGAAGACAACATCCACACGCAGCGCGCGCGCGCGACCATCGAGCGCCTGAAGCTGCGCGAACGCGTCGTCTTTACGGGCTTTCTCAAGACCGAGGAGCTGGTCAGCGCTTACAGCGGTGCGATTGCAACGATCGTGCCGTCAATTTGGTTCGACCCCTACCCCAACGTGCTGCTCGAGGCACTGGCTTGTGCTTGCCCGGTAGTGGCTACGGAAACAGTCGGTTCGGCAGAAGTCCTGACCGAGGGCAGCAACGGTTATATAGTTCCGCGCATGGACCCTCAGTCCATTGCCACTGCAGTTAAAGCCATCGTGCCGCGCCGCCCGGACATGGGTCGTGCCGCTCGCCAGACAGCCGAGCGCGACCTCAATTGGGAAAAAGTCGGCGGTGACGTCCTGCAGATTCTCGAACGCGCGATCGCCGATCGCCGCGCGCGTCGCCCGCAACCCGCGCCGCCATCATGACACTGACGCTGCTGTTCGTTACGCCTTATTTCCCATATCCGCCAGATAACGGAACACGGGTGGATTTGTGGGGCCGCTTGCAGTTTTTCCAGCGCTGCGGCTGGCGGATCGTGCTGGCAATTTGCCAGACTGCAAACCTGGCCGAGTCACAGGCGGACCTAAACCAGCCCCTACCGCTCCCACTTGGGCCGGTAAACTGTTTTTTCATCGAGCGGGCACCGCGCTGGTCGCCGCGCGAGCTTCCCGAGGCGATCGCTCGGCTGCAGGCACTGATCGATCGCGAGCGCCCCCAGGCAATCTGGTGCGAGTATGCCGATCTAGCCCGGCTGGCAGCTGGCCTGGACCGCCGCGGCGCGCATTTATGGTTCCGCCCACACAACTTTGAAGCCGCTCACAAGCTCGACAAAAGCATCGCAACGCTGCGTCTTTCGCGGCGAAAAGGCGATCTCGATGCTGTTGGGTGGCCGGTGGCGATTGGGCGCGCACTCGTCAATGGGATCCAGACTATCCGGCTGGTGTATCCAGGCGAACGGTTGATGCATCGTATTGCCGATCGCTTGTTTTTTATCTCCGAGGGCGATCGCCGTGCCATGACGCAACTGTACGGGAATCGCGTACCAAACGATTGGGTGATTCCTTTTCTGGAACGCGCGCCGGTCCCCGTGAAGCCGGAAAAAGATGTTCTTGAGGTTGCATATCTCGGAGGTGTCTACACTAACAATGTCAACCGGGCTGGGGCACTGGACCTCATCGAGCGCGTCGCACCGGCTGTAGAGGCTGCTATGCCGGGGCGTTTCCGATTCAACTTGTTGGGGCGGTGCGCGCGCGAGCAACTGCCCGTTCCAAGCGCTCCCAATGTGAACATTCACGACTTCGTTGAAGACTTGTCTGGCTTTCTCACCGGGGTCGACATCATGTGCGTTCCCGTAAGCTACGGATGGGGTTGCAAGCTGAAGGTGGTTGAGGCAATTGCCTCGGGGCTCCCGGTTGTGGCCGCACCGGAAGCGCTGCGAGGGTTCCCGCCCCATCCCGGCGTATTCTGGAGCTGTCGCACGCTAGCCGATTACGTTGCTGCGTTTCGGGCCCTGCTCGCCCCAGCCGAGCGCGAGCGCACCGCCCGACAAGGACGCGCCACTTACTTACAATGGCGCGAGCAAGGCGAAGCCGTGCTGTTGGCTGCCCTAGAAGAAGCGGCCGGCAATCGCAGTGCTGTTAAGGCTCAAGCACCTTAGTTTGAATGCACCGAACAGTCGAACTCGTGGTGGGCATCGAGAGCGATCTTCAGTAACCGAGTTTTTTTTTGCCCTGTTGGACCGATACAGACGGTCTCAGGTCGATTTGTTGCACGATTGCTGCAATGGAAAGGGAATATGAAAATTAGCCTCGGGGTTAAGTTGCGACGCGGGCCGTGGGGAGGCGGCAATCAGTTTGCCCAGTCTCTAGCAAACTACCTAGAGCAGCGCGGCAATCAGGTAAGTTTCGACCTTAGTGCGCCCGACCTAGACTTGATCTTGCTAATGGATCCGCGCGATCGCGGGAACAGCGCGGCCTACCGGGATGGCGACGTCGTTCGCTATCTGCGGCGCAATCCCGGCGCGCTCGTCATCCATCGCATCAACGAATGCGACGAGCGAAAAGGCACCAAAGGTGTCAATCAGCGCCTCGAACACGCCAATCTCAGTGCGGATTACACGGTGTTCGTTGCCAGCTGGTTGCGAGAGTTATATGCCAACCAAAATCGCATCAACCGCGAGAGCATCGTTATTCTAAACGGCTCGGATCGGCAGATTTTCAACCCTGGCGGCTATCGTCGCTGGACCCATCGAGAACCCCTAGCGATCGTCACTCACCACTGGGGGGGGAACTGGATGAAAGGCTTCGATATCTACTCGCGCTTAGACGATTACGTCGGCAGTCAGCCCTTCAGCCACCCGATCGCCTTTACCTACATCGGCAATCTACCCGACGGGTTCACCTTTCGTAACGCCAACTATCTCCCCCCGCGATCGGGTAGTGAACTGGCCGACAGCTTGCGCCAACATCACGTTTACGTCACTGGCTCGCAATTTGAGCCGGGCAGCAACCACCAAAATGAAGGTGCGAATTGTGGGTTGCCACTGCTGTATCGAAACAGCGGTTGCCTGCCGGAATATTGTGCGGGCTTCGGCATAGAATTTCAGACTACAGACTTCCCCGACCGCCTCCAAGAATTCATCGACACATACGACATCTGGGTCGAGCGCATGCCCGCTTATCCTCACACCTCAGCAGCTTGCTGTGCGCGGTATGTCGAATTGTTCGAAACCTTACTCGACCGCCGTGCGGAGCTCGTTCGCGATCGGAGCGCACGCCTGAGTGACTGGGAGCGGTTGGAATGGAAAACTCAACCGGTTCGTCAAGCTAACCGTGTCGCTCGAAAAGTGCGTCGGCTAAGCAGCCAGCTAGCCCGTCGGCTGCCGCGCCTGACGGACTAAGACGAAATAGAGAGACGGATAATCAACCCGGAAACAGCTTCAGCGACAGAGCTAAGACTCAGTCCCATTCGGGGTGATTTTAGTCAGATTAGGTCCTCGCAGCAGCTTTCGGACCGAATGCATGCCCGAAAGGCAATCAAGAAATGGGTCGCCTGGGATTCGAACCCAGAACAAATCGGTTAAAAGCCGAGTACTCTGCCGTTGAGTTAGCGACCCACGTATGGTTAAGACTAACGCACACGGCTACTGAGTTTAGCATGCACTAATTGCCACCGACAACATTACACTCGCTGGGTCCTGGGTAGAATCGCACAACTGTTACACTGCTTCACGAGAGCCCGCCTGTCCTGCCGGATCCGCCATGAACCGTATTTCCATCCGCCTGCACCGCCGCTTGTTGTCCGGCTTGGCCCTTACTCTGGCTGCCTTCTGCTTCGCAATCGCGCCCACTCAAGCACAGAATTTTGCCAACAACGAACGCGCGCCCGTCGTCCTCGACGGGCGCGTCCTTTTTCGCGTCGGTGATGCCGGTCGCTTCAGTGCGGAGGAACGTGCGTACTTGATCGGTCGGGCTCTCCGCCAGGAGCTCCGCGACGACCTCGATAATCTCGAGGTCGATCTCGACGTGAGAACCAACGACCAGCTCGTTGTCATCCGCTCTGTGGATAGCGGCCTCAATCTCGTCACGGTCGCCGACGAAGACGTGCTTCCGGGCAACAGTCCCTTGCATCAGGCCAACACCTGGAAGAATACTATCGAGCAAGCAATTGCGAAAGCACGTATGGAGCGATCGCCCTCCTACCGCCTGCGTGCCCTCCTCATGAGCGTCGGCGCGGTGGGGCTCGCACTGCTGCTGCACCTTGCATTCGGTTTCCTGCGGCAGCTCGTCCCGCGTGCCTTCGCCGGATGGTGCGAGCAACCCGAAACATTTCTTTATGAATGGGGGCAGCCAATTCAAGGTGCTCTGCGTGCTTTATTGACCGCGCTTCAGTTTTCAGCGTGGCTGACGGTTGTCTGGTGGGTCTGCGCTCGCCTGCCTAAACTCCGATCGGGACGCTACCGCTTGCTGCAGTGGATGACAGACGACCTTATTCCGCTCGGAAGCAAACAGTATTCATTAGTGCAACTCTCGCTGCTGGTTCTGATGACCGTAGGGCTCTGGTTTGCCGTGGCGGCAGGAACGCGCGCACTCAGAACCTATGTCTTCAACCGCACGGGAACACCTCACGGCACTCAGGAAGTTCTGGCGCTGTTCCTGCGTTACGTATTGATGTTTCTGGGCGTTCTGCTTCTGCTTCAAGCCTGGGGTGTCGATATCGGCTCGCTAGCACTGCTGGCTAGCTTCTTCAGCGTTGGTGTCGGCTTCGGTCTGCAGAACATCACCAACAATTTCATCAGCGGTTTAATCGTTACCCTCGAAAAACCCATTGAAGTCGGCAACTTCATACGCGTCGGCGAATGGGAAGGCATTGTTCAGCGCATTGCCGCGCGCCACACGGAAATCTGCACCCTCGATCGGGTTACGATTATTATTCCGAACTCGCGCTTCCTAGAGAGCGAGGTCATCAACTGGAGCCACGGAAGCCCGGTATCGCGCTTGCACATTTCTGTTGGAGTTGCCTACGGTTCCAATGTGAAGCGTGTCAAAGCTGCACTTCTCGATGCGGCCAAAAACCACCCTGAGGTACTGTTGCGCCCGCGCCCGCAGGTTTGGTTCCAAGAATTCGGCGACAGCTCGCTCAATTTCGAGCTGCTAGCCTGGACAGCCGATCCGAAAGAGCAGCCGCGCGTTAAAAGCGAACTCAACTATCGCATCGAAGCCAGCTTTCGGCGATACGGTGTCGAAGTGCCTTTTCCGCAACGCGACGTCCACGTCAAGTCCCCTCAAGTGGAGCGCCTGCTAGCAGCTTGGCTGCAACGCGGTCATGTCGACCTGCCGGAAGGAAACGGCGAGCTAAGCCTGTCATCCGATACCGATCGCGCCGGCGAACCCGATCCGTATCATTCAGCCCTGTCATCGGTGACGTCCGTGGTCCGGCAAGCCCCAGATATCGATCTCGAAAAGCTCGTGGATCGGATGCGGGCTCACGGTGGCGTGAAGATCGGCGATCGCCGCTATCGCCTAAATGTCTATCCTCGGTGCTTTGTCGGCTCGGAAGTGGTTGATTGGCTGGTACAAAACTGCAGTGTCACTCGCGTCGAGGCCGTTGAAATCGGTCAGATGTTACTCGACCGCGGGATCGTCCACCACGTTATGGACGAACACGGTTTCCGCGACGAATATTTATTTTACCGATTCTACAGTGACGAGCAGCTGATGTAGGTATCGCAACAACTTGCTCTGACTGGATCGCCCCCCGATCGATCTCGCGACGAGGTCTGATGGGTGCAGTTGCAATATGGTAGGCGGTGCTCAAGCTCGCCGAGCATTTCCTTGTACGACCTGCTTGAAGGTGGTTAGACTATCAAGTCCGATAAAGCCGCGCCGATAACCCTTCTGGTTTGACATGCCTAAGAATACTGACTCGCCTTGAGGGGAGTGACGGTAGAAGCGCGGCGAAGAATTGATGTAAACGAGCGCGCTATCAACCCCGAGGGCGAATTGACGGCTCTCGCGATAGGACTCGGTAACGATGCAGTCAGCATGACCGCTACTATCCCTAGCAATCTGCTCGATCGCCGTCTCTATACTGTTTGCTACCCCGAATGCCACGATCTTGTTGAGGTAAGCAACTCCCCACTCGCTGTCGGTTGCCAACTGCAGGTGTTCGGGATACTCGGCACAAAGTCGTGCATCACCGCGCAACTCAAAACCTCGGGTATCGAGAAAGTGAAAGATATTCTGCAGCGCAGTCGGTTTCACGTCAGTATGAACCAGTACCTTCTCGATCGCGTTGACGGGATCGGGTTCGCTTTCGTGGCTGTCTGCAATCGCGTAGCCAGCTAGCTCGCAGTCACCGCTGTAGGACAAATACAAGTAGCAATTGCCCATTGCCGAACGCAAAATCGGGACCGAAGCGGACTGAGCAGTCTGCTGCACTAATGCCGGCCGGCCATAGGGAATGGCTAGATTTACATACTCGTGCTGTACTAAAAGCTCTTGGATCGATGACTCTTCGCACGGCAGCAGCTGTAAAGTGCGGGTAGGTAGCTTGGCTGCTGCCAGCGCCTGCTGCAACACCGATGCGATCGCCGCGTTCGAATGGGTTGCTTCCGGACCGCCGCGGAATAAGAGCGCGTTGCCTGTTTTCAAGCAGAGTCCCGCTGCAATTGCAGCCAGTTCGGGAAACGCTTCGTACACGAGCGCGACCGTTCCCAGGGGGATTTGCTGGGCGTAGGTCTGCGATGGATCGAGCTGATAGGGCGCGTTAGTGACCTGTTGGAGCGGATCCGATAGCTTCTCCAAACGACGCAGAATTGTCACTGTCGTCTGCAAGCGCTCGGGCGTCAATTTCAACCATTCCTGAACGAGATCGGGCACTGCCATCTCGCGGCTCATTTCCAAGTCAAGCGTGTTGGCTTCGAGGATATCGTCGCGATTGTCCTCTAGAAAGAGGGCGATCGCACCGACGCCTCGGTTCCGGTCGCTTCCCTCGGCCGTTGCTAGAACCCGAGCTGCATCTCGTGCCTGCCGGACAGCTACGGACACAAAGCTGGGGGGTTGCCGAACTGCATCAGTTCCCACCATGCTCTACCGCTACCGACCTCGCCCCCAGTAACGTTCTAGCCCAGCAACTAGCAACGCCGCAGCCAGGCACGATACCCAGCCCAACAAGCGAACTTGGTTCAAGGAAATCATTAACTGCTGAGAATATCCAATTGATGCAGTCCATAGATTGCCGGAAATATCAAAAACTTCGGCCCGAAAGACTGTGCGGCCGCAACTGGGACCGGCGAGCCATCATCCCGGCATCCTGGGTGCGTGACAGGTGCCAACCCTTACCAGACCATTATATAGAAGAGATATAGAGCGATTTGCGAGTAACTGAACTGCTCGATTACACAACCGCCGGCCTCAACCACAAAAATCTGTTTGCAACAACTGTAGCTAAACGCTTCTGTCAGCACGATTGGCTGGAGGCGAGCGTGACGGTCGCAGGGGCAAGGATACATTTAGAGTCAAGCACAAAGAATGGAGCCTTTGGTGGTTGCCCGAACGACTGCCTAGAACTTTTTGTCGCGAATCTCTAGAGTGCAGAGACTTTGCCCTAGGAACATAAGTCTATAGCAACGATCGCGCTGCCGGATCCCTTTCAGCGAATTCTAGCATCCCTCACTGCGTGAAGTTCTATACGGTTCCAGCTCGGTCAAACCTCACGCCAGAGCGCTCCCGTTTCGGGATTGAGATTCTAGTGTCTGCCTGTTGCGCACTGAGGCTGTTCTGGTATTGCTTCGGACCTGCCACCCTGGCAATAAGAGAAATACCTGAAGACTTGCTCGTTGCTCGCAGCAAAATTTCGAGGGGATCCAAAAAAATGCGAAGCATTAGATGCTTTGAACTACCCCAAGGCATTAAAAATTAGTTTTAAAAGCGGGTAACGCGATTCGAACGCGCGACATTCACCTTGGCAAGGTGACGCTCTACCGCTGAGCTATACCCGCATCACGCTGTTTAACGCGTTTACTATCATGACAGAAGATCTATTATCCGTCAACTCACCTGCCAGCAGAGTAACTAGGGCAAACGCATACAGATTTCTTTGGCTGGACCGAATTAGGTTGCGGGGTTCTGGAGTGCTTGAACTGAGATCTCTGTTCTCAACAAGTCCAGCTCGAGGTTCGCATATTGTGAAAATTGAGCTGAAATTCCAAGCATGCGTTTGCCCTGCAAGAATAGTCCGCGGAGCCTATCACGCTCGTCGAGGCAGAGACCCTGGGAGATAGTCTGTCGCCAGACCGACTGGGCTTGAAGTGTAAAAATTTGATGTAGCCTCTTGTTGTATTTCTTCCAGCTTGGCAGTACTACGGGTCTTACTTTTTGATCGGTGCAGGTCATGCTGCAGGAAAGGAACGCCAACTCGAATGTCCCAATGTACTGGAATCTCAAACCGCAGTTTGACACTGAGTATCGGCTTCACGCTCGAAACCGACGTAACTAGTACTATGTGTCTGCACTCGTCCGGCGTTCTCTATTGCTCGCGATTTGTAACGAGTTGAGTAGGTCGGACCCCAAAACTCCAGATAGCAACGTTTTATCTAGAAGACGCTAAACCATGGTCGCGTGTCAGTTGCCTCGGGAAAATTGAACGAGTGTGAGGGGGGTGCTCTCCTGCGCGAGAACATTCCAAGAAGGTTACTGTGAGAACACGTAAACGGCAGGCTGTTTGATGGTATCAGTCACGTACACTCGGCCGTTGTCACTGACAGCAACACTGCTGGGGAACCGGAGTCTTCTACCGCGAGGACCGAAGTCACCAAAACCGAACTTAAATTTACCGCGACTGTCAAACACCTGTACGTCCTTCCGCTGATTATCAAGCACGTACAGATTGTTGTCGCGGTCGATTGCGATGCTGGCTGGGAACCGAAACTGCCCGTCTTCAAAGCCAGAAGATCCAAAACCAAACTGAAATGTGCCGTTGCTGTCGAATCGCTGGACGTTTCTCCTGGTACTGTCGAGCACATACACATTATCGTTGCTGTCGACAACTACACCTACAGGGAACTGAAACTGACCGTTACCCGAACCGCGCGAGCCGAATTCGAACAGATACTCCCCCTGCCTGTCGAATACCAACACGTAGTCCCTGCCTGCATCTGAGATATACAGCTTGCCCAGGCTGTTAATGGCAATTCCTACTGGAGCGATGAACTGCCCGGGCTTCAGACCGCGGGATCCAAAACTAAATCGAAACGTGCCGGAACTATCGAATACCTGGACGTTGCGTCTAAAAACGTCGAGTACGTAAAGATTGCCATCACCGTCAATTGCGATCGCGGACGGGGATATAAACTGAGCGTCACCGCTGCCGCGCGAGCCAAAGCCAAACAAAAATGTGCCACTGCTATCGAATACCTGTACGTCATCCCTACCGCCGTCCACTACGTATAAGTTGCCGCTACTATCTGCAGCAATTGCACGCGGTTCGGTGAACTGACCGTCACCCGAGCCGCGCGAGCCAAAGGAGAAAGAAACTGCAAGTTCGGCGGCAAATAACGAGGAAAGGCCCAGGAATAATGCAGCAAAGCCCCCAGCCGAACTCAAAATCCAGCGACTGAAACGAGGAGGAATTTTCATCGAATGAGTTACCGCAACAGCTGAAACAAGCGGTTATAAAGCCAACACCCAAGATATTATTCTACGATTTACAGCATTTTTGCAAGCTTTGCGGCGATACGGGTAGGCAAGCGCATACAGATGTATGGACTATGTCCGATTTGGGGTTTCAGCGAACAGGGGTGCTTGAAGTTAGCTCTTTGTTCTCATCCAGTCCAGATCGAGCCCAGCTCATTGTGAAAATCGAGCTGAGTTTCCAAGTATGCGTCTGCCCCAGGCGATATGGGGATTTACCTAAAAGAGGCATAACGTTTCCTAAAAGAACGCCCGAGACGTTGCCACCGATTGCGTCAAGCCGGAGCACCACCTTTATTCACCGACTGCCTTGCGCTGGCAGGGCTAATACTGCTAAAAGTTTGAGTCATTGGGGTCGTGCGATTGCCGATACCCTTTCGCCAGCAGCCCGAATCACGCTAGGAAGACACGGCCAGCGACGCATCGCCCTCACGCGGCGGATGAACGCGCAAGGCATTTAACGCCGCAATCAACTCCTCTACTTCCTGCAAACTTTGATAGCGGTGGTATGCGATCGCGAACCGCAAGTAGGCTATCTCGCTATGGCGGCGGAGGGCACTCAAGGCAAGGTCGGCGAGATCACTTTGGGATATTTCGCCATCGGCGCGACGCTGTAGTTGCCGCTCGATCTCGTCGACTATACCCTTCGTCCGTCCCTGCATTGCATCGATTCCTTCGCAGGCACGGTTGATGTCAGTAAGCAGCCGCTCTCGATCGAAGGGCTCGTGAGTCCCGTCGCGCTTGACCACGAGCAGCGGCGTCTCTTCGACCTTCTCGTAAGTCGTAAAACGAAACGAACATCGAATGCACTCCCGACGCCGACGGACGCTTTTACCATCTTTCGGAACGCGCGACTCCAAAACGCGAGTGGACGTATGCTGACATCTTGGACATTGCATTGGCGATTCTTTAAATCAACGCGATCGGCACGAATACTGTTCGCTACATGCGCGTGGGAAACTGCTCGGATATCAGATATCTGAGCCAAAAACCCACTCCCAAACTTTTGACAGTTTCAGAGGGGATGATTCGGCTCAGATACTGAGTGTTCCTGCCGGCGATCGCCAACAGTAAAAATTTACGGGTCTGGACGGTTACTTATTGAGACGCGGCGGGTCTCGGAAGGCAATTGCAAAGAACAAAACACCAATTGCAAGGGACAAGATGAGGATGTAAGCGACGCTCTCCATAGGTGGTTAAAGCCAGTTCTGCTAGCTACAGTCTATCAACGATCTGTTCCTGCAACAGAGGGCTGCCCAGGAATGCCACAGCCTTCCTCTAGTTCGGAGGAAGGCTGTAAGTAAGTCGCTGTTAGACGTCGGGATTTTAGATCTTCGGTCTAAATGGCCGACTCCTCCTCTTTACGGGTAGATAGGTCGCCCACTTTCGCGAAGAGGCCGAACTCTACCTGCTCTTCGAGGTCGGGGTCGACACCGGCAAACACGTCGCGGAACAGCGTGCGCGAACCGTGCCAGATGTGCCCAAAGAAGAACAGCAGCGCGAAGACCGCATGGCCGAAAGTGAACCAACCGCGCGGGCTCGTACGGAAGACGCCATCGGAATCGAGGGTCTCGCGATCGAACTCAAACGGCTCGCCCAATTGCGCCTTGCGAGCAAATTTCTTCACGTCCACCGGATCCTCAAAAGTCTGACCGCCGTACTGACCGCCGTAAACGCTGACCGTGACGCCCGTCTGCTCGATGCTGTATTGCGACTCAGCGCGACGGAACGGAATGTCCGCACGCACGATCCCGTCCTTGTCTTGCAGAACGAGCGGGAATGTCTCGAAGAAGTTAGGCATGCGACGAACGGTCAGCTCGCGACCTTCAGCGTCCACAAAGACCGGATGGCCGAGCCAACCACGGGCAATGCCGTCACCTTCATCCATCGGACCGACGCGGAACAAACCGCCCTTCGCAGGGTTGTTGCCGATGTAATCGTAAAATGCTAGCTTGTCTGGAATCTGGAGCCAAGCTTCCTCTAGGGTTGCTCCTGCTGCTACTGCAGTGTTGACGCGACGGTCAATTTCCTGCTGGTAGTACCCCTGGTCCCACTGGTACCGCGTCGGACCGAACAGCTCGACTGGCGTCGTGGCGTTGCCATACCACATGGTTCCGGCGACGACGAAAGCCGCGAAGAAGACGGCCGCAATGCTGCTAGAAAGAACGGTCTCGACGTTACCCATCCGCAAGGCGCGGTAGAGGCGCTCGGGCGGGCGGACCGTTAAATGGAACAACCCGGCAATAATGCCAACAACGCCAGCAGCAATGTGGTGGGCAACAACTCCACCGGGATTAAACGGGTTAAAGCCTGCCGGCCCCCACTCGGGAACAACGGGTTGGACGTGCCCGGTCAGACCGTAGGCATCCGAAACCCACATACCCGGACCGAACAAGCCGGTCAGGTGAAATGCGCCGAATCCGAAGCAAAGTAAGCCAGACAATGTCAGGTGAATGCCAAACATTTTCGGCAGGTCGAGAGCAGGCTCGCCCGTACGGGGATCGAAGAAGAGATCCAAGTCCCAGAATACCCAGTGCCAGCAGGCCGCTAGAAACAGCAGTCCTGACAAAATAATGTGCGCGATCGCAACCCCTTCAAAAGACCAAAAACCAGGGTCGAGTGCGGTCTCGCCCGTAATGCTCCACCCGCCCCAAGACTCAGTGACGCCCAGTCGCGCCATGAAGGGCAAAACGAACATGCCCTGACGCCACATGGGGTTGAGGACGGGATCGCTGGGATCGAACACGGCCAGCTCGTACAGCGCCATCGAACCTGCCCACCCGGCAACGAGCGCCGTGTGCATCAGGTGGACGGCAATCAGGCGTCCCGGATCGTTCAGGACGACTGTATGAACGCGATACCAGGGGAGTCCCATTGGTTACGCTCCTCCTCCTTCTTGTTGAAATTTCGTGACTGCGGTGAACGCTTCTTCCCAATTTAGCGAGCTTATACGCTTCACCCCGGGCACTGGAGGCGACCGAAGATGAAAGCTGAAAACCCTACAAAATCAGCATCCTAAACTGAAGTTTGTTAACGAAGTGTAACTTTACCTGGGGACGGTTTGCAAGGCAAATGCTTGCTACTTCAGGGCAAACGTATTAGGACTTCTTTGCCAGGACCGAAGCAGAGTTTCAGCGATCTGGAGTGCTTGAACTTAGCTCTCCGCTCTCAACAAGTCTAAATCGAGTCCTGCTCATTTCGATAATAGAGCTGAGATTCCGAGTAAGCGTTGCCTATCTGGCTGCCATAAGATTGCTTCCAAGCAATTGCCGCAAGCAGTTAGCGAGTCCGGATGGTGTGAATCGCGCAGCAACAGGTACCGCTGCTGGCTGCGAGAGCGAGTCAGGTCGCCGGTCAAGAAGGGAGCGAACGCGACGTATGAAGGTGTAAGAATTCCAGCGGCAGTCCGTCGGCATCGGCGACAAAGGCAACCTCGTAGATGCGATCTCCGATCGACTGTTGAGTTGGTTCCAGCAAAACCTGGAGGGGCTTTAGAGTCGCAGCACTCAGGCGCGATCGCAGTTGCTCGAGCCATGCTTGCATGTTCTCGGCGAGGTGCGTCACGTCGAATGACAGGTGGTAGTAGCCTACGTAGTGTTCGTCGTGAAAGGCGTCAGGAGCGGGGTGAGGCAGAGGGATCTCGATCAGTTCGATGCGCCCGCCCAGCCCTTCCATCCAGCACGCGAGCGTCAGACTGGTCGTAAAACGCTCGCAGACGCGGAAACCAAGCTGCTCGTAGAAAGCAATCGCGCAGTGGATGTCGGCCGTACGGATGGAAGCGTGATGCATTAGGACGAAACGGAGGGGTAAAACAGACGAACCATCGTCGCCAGGAGCGGCTATTCGAATAGGCGGAAATAAGGATAGCGAACGGGGACGCCCGGTTCTTTCTCGAGGTCGAAGTTAATCACGTCCCAGCAGGGATCGCCATCGCTATCGGAGCTGAATTCGATGGGCAATCCGTACAGACGGGGAGGGTCGCTGCTGGCATCGCTGCGCCAAGAAGTGTTGCGCTCTAGGTAGCCGCTGACGAGTTCGAGGTAGCGACGGGCAACAATAACGCGTGTAGCACGGTAGCCCTGGGTGTAGAGGCGATCGAGGGCTTCGTGGATTTCGAAGCGAATCCCGTCGGGATGGGTGTGTTGGCGGTACCATTCACTTTTCCAGCGCCGCCAACGCCGACCGGACTGAAGATGCACGAGTTCACCAGTTTTGGGTTCTGCTTCAAATGCTCCATGGCGGGGACAGAGATAAGTGTCGGTGAGCGTTAGCGCGGGAATAGTTTGGCGACAGTGCGGACAGTGGATTTCGGCCCCGAAGATCGGGTATTGTAAAATAGGATTCATTTTAAATCTGCGTGCCGTTTGGCTCCAGTACTGCTGGGAGTCGTCTCGCCAACTGCGCGAATGCCTCGCTGTTAGCCACGCGCATCCTTGATTATATCTATCGAGTATCAGTAGAAGTGGTCTTCGTACAGAGACTATTTTGGCGTGCAAGCGCGCAATCGCGACAATCGCAGAGTAGCTAGACAGTCAGTTACTAGGGTTTTGCAGAAAGCTTCAATCCGATTGGGAGACTTAGCCTAAATCGTATATAACATTCTCGGTTAGATCCCAAGGGCACATGTCACCTATCTGGTAGAAAACTAGAAACTGCTCGATCCTTTAAACAGTCTAGGTTCACTGCGCGAGCTAGTTTCTAGCGCATTGCAATGCCTCTTTGCATGCCGATGTGAATTATCTTTCTAGAAGGTGAGAGGCACCTGTGCTCGAGCTTTGGATATACGAAAATAGGCAATAATGGTAAGCCGCTAACTCCATTTTACTGAGGAGTTTCCTTGGCAAGACCAAGTGCTGTACTGCTAATTTTACAACAATACACCCTAACTTACTATGCAAACTTAAACTTTTCCTGCAGGTACCAGTAGCATCGAGGCAAACATACTGTAATAAATTTCGTTTTGGCCACAACAACAATTTCCTAAAATTATTTTTAGAGGCCACATTTTGATTGAAGCCACGCAGTAATGATAAATTTGCCAGAGTGTCTCATTGAGGCTGTCCACGAGGCGGTTGTATCTGGCTGGATCTCTATCAGTTCGTTATGGCTTTTATCTGAATCTATTTTGATTCATGCCATAGATCGCGGCGATCGCGCTGCTTCTTTTGCAATAACGCTATGCTCAGAGCGCCCTGAGGAGAAATGATGCCAATGACTCTGCTTCCAGTTCGCGGAAAAAGTCAGTTGTGGAAATATCGAATCGCGCGTTTGCTGCGGGAAAGCTTCGGTCTTTTGCTTTGAGAAAGCCGCATGTCATCACATCTATGCTGAATTGTATAAAGATCGCGGCTAGTTCGCGAGCATCTTTAGATCGCCGAGTTGCTTCAATCAGTGCATGTACGATTCCTAGGTGAGTGAGGACTCCCTGATTAGGAACACGACGACTCAGCACCCTGCTCGGCAACATTGCCCTTGGCTTTGTCTGACAAGTGGTGTTCGTTCTCCTCAGCTAGTGCTGCTAGCCGCCACAAGCTTGTAAGAACAACAGTTGCGCGGAAAAATTACAAAACGGCTCCGCTGCGCTTGCAGTCTTAGCCTTCGATCGGCTCCCGCTCCCCGAACACGCTCATACCATCTGGGCCGAATTCGTCGAACTTCTGCAATATAAGGAAGGGTTAGTTGCTCGCAACCTTCCACTGCTTTTCGAGGTAGGGATAAAGCCGTTCATACTTGAACTGTGCGAATATTGACCGTTTAGTCGAAGTTTTGCAAAAAGGTTGCGCCATCATTCAGGTCTCCTGCGAAGGCAAGTGGATTTCAATTTCCTGCGAAGGCAAGTGGATTTCAATTTCAGGCCATTCACTGCCCGACGCTTAAGCCCGCGGTCGCCGTGCGGCTCAGGGCATATGGATAAGTAGGATCTCGAATCAAGTCTCCAAACAAGCGCGGCTCGATCTGAGTTTGTTGAGCACCGGAGAGCTGAGTTCCAACGCTCTCATCCGCTGAAACCCCTATCCTCTCGTAAACTCAAAATTGGTATACGTCTGCCCTGCAGCAGGGCTGCGTCCCGATTGGCGAGTGCTCCTGCTCGTGCTAGAGTTTCATGCTGATATTCTTTCTGGTGAGTTCCCGAGCAAAGGAGCACAGCGATCGTGGCTGGCAGCACCGTTAACGCCGATGTTTGGATTAGCGAATACATTACGCCTTGGGACATTTACCTGCACGGCGCTACCCGCGTGCTTGCCCACAAGCAGACGGCTTTCCAGGAAATGTACGTCGTTGAGACCGGTGCATACGGGAAGGGTCTGTTACTCGACGGCAAATGGCAGTCTTGCACGGGTGACGAATTCCTCTACCATGAAGCGCTCGTGCATCCGGCAATTCTGGCCTGTGGTGCGCCCAAGCGCGTGTTGATCCTCGGCGGAGGTGAAGGAGCTACCGCCCGGGAAGTTCTGCGCTGGCACGAGGTCGAGCGGGTCTTAATGGTCGATATCGACGGCGATGTGGTGGCCGCATGCCGCGAACACCTGCCGGAAATGCACGCTGGCGCCTTCGACGACCCGCGCACCGAAGTCGCGATCGCCGATGCGTTGGAAGTCCTCGATACCACAATTGAACGCTGGGATGTCATTATCTCCGACCTTTCGGATCCGGTTGAAGACGGACCTTCATTTCAACTCTTTACCCGCGAGTATTTTCAGAAAATTCATGAGGTTCTCGCCCCTGGCGGCAGTTTCGTTTTACAAGCCGGACCTGTTGCGCCGGCAGGGCTAACGCTCCACGCGCGGATCGTCAATACAGTTGCTGCCGTATTCCCGCACGTGTGCTCATACTCGTCCTTTACTCCTACTTACGGAGCGCCGTGGGGCTTCGCGCTTGCTTCCGAACGCCTACTCGACACGCGTCCCGACCCCGCGGCAATCGACCGAATCCTCGCCGCGCGAACGGCCGGAGGGCTGCGTTTTTTCGATGGCACGACACTCCTCGGATTGTTGCAAACTCCTGCCCACATCCGTCGCGCGATCGCAACCGAGACCGAGGTTTACACACTACAAGCACCGCCGAAGTTCTTCGGGAAAGGAATTGCAACCGAATCACACCGGCAAATCTCTACAGATTGAGACTTTTATTAAGTTTGGTGACGATTAGTGCATGGAGCGAGTTGCGATTTCGGCAATCGGTTCTAACAATCAATAAGAAATTTCTATCGGTAGCAAGTCCTTCATTGGCAAGGGTTCGAGGCATCCGCCCAATAATTTTGCTGGTCCAAACCCAGGAAAAAACGTGCTCCCATGCCAAATAACCTCTAGACAGAACCCGATATCCGAGTTTCAATGAGGGGGGCTTTGAGAAGCGCGACTTATTTATCGCGTTGGGTTTATAAGCTGCCCGAAAGTCTGCGGGTAATAGGCATCTCCAGGTCCATTGGGAATGCCTCTGCGCGCAGCTCGCGACCGACCAGTTCGCACCTGGTCGCTGTTAGGGAGGGCTGCCACGTTGCAGTCGCTCGGAGGTCGAGGCAGGGTCGGCGAGTATGCAATGTTGCGAATATGCAATAATGCCTTCCTTTCGAAAGATTGTCTCAGAAGTTGGCTGCTCGTCATGTTATCCGCTATACAAAACCGATCGCAGTTCGAGCGATCCATATGCGGGCTGCCGGACAGGGAGCGAGGTCGCGTTTGCTTGCGGTCTTGGTTTTTCAAGCTGTTCATTCACCTCTGGAGCGCGCCGCGGCTCCTTTCTCTGCGGATGGCGATCCACCTGGCTTGTAGGGGTGGAGATTGCACCGCACGCGCACAGCAAAACCAGAGGGAATTATGAGCGCAGTTCAGGACAGCCGAATTAAAGAACAAAACTACGGCAGCAATCCGCTTGCCATCCGCGATAGCGATCATTACCAGGCGGAGTACGTACAGAACTTCGTCGAAAAGTGGGATGAGCTAATCGACTGGAGTGCGCGCGCTACCAGCGAGGGCGATTTCTTCATCCGCACGTTGCGCGAGCACGGGGTTCAGCGAGTTCTCGATGTTGCAACGGGAACGGGTTTCCACTCGGTTCGCTTGCTCGAGGCTGGATTTAATGTAGCGAGCGCCGACGGTAGCATGGAAATGCTCGTCAAGGCATTTGATAACGCCACGCGCCGAGGTCAGATTCTGCGGACGCTTCATGCAGATTGGCGCTATCTGACGCGTGACGTGCAAGAAAAGTTCGACGCGATCGTTTGTCTCGGCAACTCGTTTACGCACTTGTTTGAAGAAAGCGATCGCCGCAAGGCTTTGGCAGAGTTCTATGCTGCGCTCAATCACGACGGAATTTTGATTCTGGACCAGCGCAACTACGACTCGATTCTCGACTCCGGTTTTAGTACCAAACATACCTACTATTACTGCGGCGACAACGTTAAAGCCGAGCCGGAGCATATGGATGATGGGCTGGCACGTTTCCGCTATCAGTTCCCGGATGGCTCGGAGTATCACCTGAATATGTTCCCGCTGCGCAAGGAGTATACGCGGAGATTGCTCGTGGAAGTCGGTTTCCAGCAGGTGACCACTTATGGGGACTTCCAGGAGACCTACCACCAAGACGACCCGGATTTCTTCATTCACGTCGCGCGTAAAGACTAGCCGCATCCCTCCATAGGCTCTTATCCCAGCCAGATTAGATGAAGTCGGAGTGACAGAGTCGTCCAGCGCGATCGCGCTGAGGATACTTGGTAAGGGTCTGACGAGACTGTAGGTATGCCGTGAAAATTTGCGTACAGAATTTGAGAGCAATCACGTGACTCAAGCACCAACTAGTGCGGTCGATACCGCGCGCAACTATTACAACAGCAGCGACGCCGACACCTTTTACTTCACAATTTGGGGCGGCGAGAACATTCATATCGGACTGTATGCAACGCCCGACGAAGCGATTGCGGAAGCCAGTCAGCGGACGGTGGAGCGCATGTCCGCCCGGCTGCAAACGCTAAACCCAAGTGCAAAAGTCCTCGATTTGGGTGCCGGCTACGGCGGTTCGATGCGCCATTTGGCTCGGACGGTTGGTTGTCGATGCGTGGCGCTCAACCTTAGCGAGGTTGAAAACGCGCGCGATCGCGCGATGAATCGCGAGCAAGGGTTGGATCGCCTCATCGAGGTCGTGGAGGGCGACTTCGCACACTTGCCGTTTCCGGATGCGTCGTTCGAAGTGGTGTGGTCCCAGGATGCGATTTTGCATAGCGGCGAGCGCGATCGCGTCATTGCCGAGATTGCACGCGTCCTCAAGTCTGGCGGCGAGTTCGTCTTCACCGATCCGATGCAGGCCGATGATTGCCCGCAGAATGTGCTGCAGCCAATTCTCGATCGCATTCATCTTGACTCGCTTGGCTCGCCAGGATTCTACCGCCAACAGGCACGGAAGGTCGGACTGGCAGAATTGTCCTATGAATCGCATTCGGAACAGCTGACGGCACACTACACGCGCGTTCTGCAGGAACTGCAACATCGGGCAGCGGAAGTTCTGGCAGCAGGCATCAGCCAGGGCTACAGCGATCGCATGCAAAAGGGACTGCAGCATTGGATCGAAGGCGGTCGCAAGGGCTATCTGGCATGGGGAATCTTCCACTTCCGCAAGCCCTAAATCCATGTCGGTAGCGACACGTTCGGTTGAACTAGACGCGATCGCTTCACATCGGGGCGGTTGTGAAGCAACCTTTACGATGTAAGAAACTTGCTCGCCCCTTTTGTATGGGAAAAAACAGCAAGGCTAAGACAAAATGGAGCGGCGGGCTTATCCCGAAGCCAGTAGGCAAGCCCAAGCGCAGCGATTTCTAAAGCTTAAGCTTCTTTCTTCAAACATTTTCAAATATTCTCGCTGCTATCAATTGGGACTTAAGCGAACTAACGTCCTTCCAGATATCGTTCCAGCCAACTAATGACGCGATCGCCCAGACGAACTGAGTTGAGGCGATCGATCTCTCGGATGCCGGTCGGACTCGTAACGTTCACTTCGGTTAGGTAGCCGCCGATGACGTCCAGTCCGACGAAGTAAAGCCCGTCGGCCAGCAACTGCGGCGCGACGGCAGCAGCAATCTCGCGATCGCGATCGGTCATCTCCGCCCGCTCGACACTCCCGCCAACTGCCATATTGCCGCGAAAATCCTCCCCCGACGGCACGCGGTTGACCGCGCCAATCGGCTCGCCAGCCAGCAGAATGACGCGTTTGTCTCCTGACTTTGCCTCCGGCAAAAACTGCTGCACCATCACCGGCACTCGCCCCCGCCGCGTGCTCACTTCCACCATGGAATGGAAATTGCGATCGCCGTCTGCCAAAAACAAAATCCCCTCACCGCCTTTGCCATCCAGCGGCTTGAGCACGGCTTGGCCTTGCCCGGCCACGAAGCCCCGGATCGTTGCCTTATCTGCTGCCACGATGGTTGTCGGTACGACCTCGGGAAAGTTCAGCGCGTAAAGCTTTTCATTGGCTGCCTGCAACCCGCGCGGCGAATTTACCACGAGCGTGTGTTTGGGATCTAGCAAGTCCAGTATCTGCGTGCCGTACAAATAAGTTGCGTCGACGGGCGGATCGGTGCGCACGAAAATCGCATCGAATTCGGCCAGCGGCCGTGCCACCGCTTCACCGGTGTCAAACCAGCGTGCTGCAGCCACCCAGTGCGCTTCAACCAGCGATACTGGTGTCAACCGTAAGGGTTGCAGCCGCGCGCGGGCTTCGCGACCGCTCGCACTCAGGTCCATCATTTGTGTCACCCACACCTCATGCCCAGCCGCCTGCGCGGATTCCATTAGTGCCACGCTCGTATCGTGGGTTGGGTCGAGATCGGCAATCGGGTCGATGACAAACGCCAGTTTCATGCCACATCCTGCCCGACGTCGCTCGGGTGCTGCTAGACGTTTTGTATCGTACCGCGGCGATCGGCACGCGACTGCCTCAGAGACTGCAAGCCAGGCGATCGATCGGCGAAAGTTGACCGAGCTCCACTGGTAGGTTCCAACTCTCCGCTACAGGTGACGTTCGCCTAGGAAGCTGACTCTATCAAAAGTGCAACTTCTAAAATGTCAACAGAACCCAGTCCAGAGCGCCCTAAACTTCAGGACGGCAAGCCAGCCAGCAGCGGATCGAGTTTGCCCATAGCTTCCAGTTCGTACAGATCGTCACAGCCGCCGACGTGGCGACCATCGATGAAAATTTGGGGCAGCGATCGCCGGCCATTTGCACGCTCGGCCATCGCATCGCGCGCACTCTCATCGCCGTCGATAATGTACTCCCTATATTCAACGTTCTTTTTGGAGAGTAAAGCTTTAGCACGGACACAGAAGGGACAGTAGCTCCAGGTATAGATTTCGGTGTTTGCAGACATGAGTTTTGACAGAGAGAGTGCAATAGATTGTAAATTGAAAGGCGTTCGAGGAAGTAACAAGCACCCGCAATTGCGTTCGGACAAAAACGGGCAGCGCTCGAGCGGCAGCAAGTTCCGGACGGTCGGACGTATCGAGTGGAGCGTCGTCGTTACAAGCGTTGTCATTTTGCCGAGCCTGTAAAGTTTTTTGTGTAAGCGGTCAGAGAGATAACCCAATAGGAGACCGCAACCCATGCCCAGACGCAAGTCAGAACCCTCCAAAACCGATCGGCTCTTCAACCAACTTCTGCAGCATTACTCCGGT